>NZ_JAAKEM010000039.1:0-23248 GCF_011039195.1 Dysgonomonas sp. ZJ709 | reverse complement strand
ATACCTTATCAACATGAATGGACAGTCGTACAGAGTTAAAGAAACTAAAAAAATGTTACAACCTGATGAAGAATAAATATCTTTAGCCAATCTCATCCGAGACACTTAGTGGTATACTTTTCAATTACTAAGTGGACTACTTTTCAATTATATTATACAGATTTACCAGAATAAGAGGTTTCGTAACTGGAGTATGGATGCATTTGCACATGCCAATGCTATTCTTCTGGGAGGGGCGCTTAGCGACCATTATCAGGTGGATGAACGAAACTACAATCTAGCAAGTGGATTTAGCGTGAAAACAGGAATAAATATAGCATACACAGATCGTTTTTCAGTATCATCTACCTACGAGATGTACCGCATGTTTACGTGGAGGGGTTATCCGGATGATATTAATTGGGACGATTTTGATAGTAAAACCCTCAATGCACAAGGGGATAGATCGCAGGCAGTGCTTCATGTTACCAGCCTGCAGACCGAACTAAAACTGAAAAAACAATGGTATCTGACAGGGATGTTTATAAACTATACGCGTGATACTAACTACAAAAAGTTCGAGGACGTATTTTCTAAAACATCAGAAGGCCGTTTGATGCTGACCTATAAATTCTAGTTTCTGTGTTATTCCGCTACTTTATAGGGTAGGAATAAATGCTTAACTAACTCACCCTCTGTTAAAAAAACAGTGAGTAAATATTCATTTTCAGACACAGCGTCGATAACCGCCTGCTTTTCGATAATCCTGCGATTCAGTTTGTGCTTCGATAAAAATTTCTTATCCTGACCAATGTCATAAAGCAATCGCTTTCTTATCTTTTTCTCAATCCTATCTTCCCAGAATCCGTGAGGGCGAATCTTGAAGTTACAGTAATAATCGGTCTTAAGTAAATCCAGTAAATCTATATCTTTAGATAATAGGAAATGGTGCAAATTGAGGAACACATCTTCTAGGCGATAACCATGATGAGGATATTGTTGTACTTTGTAGAACTGTCCTATTTCGTCGAATAATTCAAAGTATTTGTCTTTGTAATGCGATTCAAACAATCTATTGAGTGTTCTTGTGAATTTGCCGCTGTTCCAGTACTTCTCTAAAGCATGTTCGGCTTCGTGGATGCGCTCCAGTTCTTCTTGCGAAACACAGTTGTTATACTCTATTTCGTAAGGAGCCGATTGGTTATATTTATAGCCAAAAAGATCGGCATTTTTTCGCAGGCTTGTTCCCCGAAGCATTTTCAGGAAGCCAAGTTGCACCTCTTTTGCTTTCAGAGCAAATACATCGTTGAACGATTTTATGAATCGCTCTAATGTTTCGTAAGGCAATCCGGCGATGAGATCTAGATGTAAATCTATCTTTCCTCCATCCATCAGCTTTTTGATATTGCCGGCAAGTAGATTGAAATCTTGCTTTCTTTTAACTGCAATGTTGGTCGGCTCGTGTGTAGATTGAATTCCAATCTCAAATCTGAAATATTTTAGCTTAAGATTTTGGTTCAGATAATCTATTATATCATCCGATAGCAGATCTGCATATATTTCGAACTGACAACTTAAATTAGGGCGATAGTTCTCTATCAGAAAATCGAAAATAGCATGTGTATGATCCTTATTCAGGTTAAATGTACGGTCTAAGAATTTGATTTGTTTTGCACCGTTATCAATCAGGTATTTCAGATTGTGGAAAATATACTCCTGGGGGTAATAACGCACCCCTTTTTCTAAAGAAGACAAGCAATACTGGCACTGATAAGGGCAGCCCCGCGAAGATTCGAAGTAAACAAGCTTATTTGTCATAGCCTCCTTGTCTTCTTCAAGGGTATAAGGAGATGGTAGGGTTGCAATCTTATTCAGATCGGCTCTGGCTATTTCTTTACTGATATATCCTTTGTTCGATACTCCTTTTATTTCGGTTTGTACACCATTTTGTATAGCTTCTAATAGTTCGCCTAATACAAATTCACCTTCGCCGCTGATAATATAATCGATGTTCCATTTGTCCAAGAAAAATTGGGGTTCGTAAGTGACCTCAGGACCTCCCAAAATGATAATCATATTGGGATTCTTTTCTTTAAGAATATTAATCAGCTTATTTGTTTGCTCTACATTCCAGATATAAACAGACATACCCAGAATGTCGGGATTCTGATTTAAGAGGTCTTGCGCAACAGCTTGGATATCTTCTTTGATAACATATTCTCTAAATGAAAGGTCGAATCTGTCTTTATTGGCAACATAGAGCAGTCGCAAGGCAAGCGATGTATGTATATATTTAGCGTTTAGCGTTGTGAGAATTGTTTTCATAGTGCAAATATACGAATTTAAAAAGGCTGCTATAAAGTAGCTGTTTCTAATTAATCAAAAACAGCTTTATGGTGGTGTTGCGAAAGGGCAAAATTAAACATCTCTCAATGACAATATAAGTTAATCTTTGTTTATTTTTTGAGCAGTTAATCACCTTTTGTTGTTGTATTTTCGCTAAATCGTATTCATACATATTCCTCAGTTTTGATATGGATTTCTGTGTTTTTCTATATTGTGTATCGTTGTAATTGTTGTGTATTCTGTGTTATATGAGTGTCTTTTTGTTATTGCTTTCTTTATTCTGATTATTTGTATGTGGAAGGTTTGCGAATGTCTATACACATTTAGAGTACCTCCTTTTCTGTTAACTTAAAACTCTCTAAAATTATTTCGTCAGATCTTGCTGAACAATAAATCTAATCTTGATGTTAATCAATGTTGTCACAGACACGTAAACTCTTTAAATAATACGATATGAAATTGATTATTTTCTTATTCTTGTCTTTTGTGGTTGTTAGCACAGCTTTAGGGCAAGTGGTGAAAGGGAAAATAGTTAATGACAACGGTAAACCTATCGAAGGAGTCCAGATTTTCAATACAAGGACAAATGAGCATACCCATACAAATGAATTTGGCATATTTACAATAGATAAAACAAACTCAACCGATATTCTATCCGTAGGGATTTTGGGTTTTAAGACGCGCGATGTTAGAGCCAGTGTGTCAGAATCCGATCCGATTGTTTTAGATGAAGATATTTTAAGGCTAGAAGAAGTCGTTATACGCCCCAGGCTTGCGAGTTTAAATTTTATCACAGCCATTGACCTCAAAGTTACTCCGGTAAACTCGTCACAGGAAATACTACGGAAAGTGCCCGGGCTATTTATCGGGCAACATGCAGGTGGAGGCAAGGCAGAACAATTATTTTTGCGTGGCTTCGATCTCGATCATGGTACCGATATTGCCATCTCAGTCGACGGGATGCCGGTTAATATGGTTTCGCATGCCCATGGACAAGGTTATGCCGATCTGCATTTTCTGATTCCCGAAACAGTAGACAAGATAGATTTTGGCAAAGGCCCTTATTATGCAGATAAAGGTGACTTGGCAACAGCCGGATATGTAGCTTTCAAGACGAAAGAAAAATTAGATAAAAGTACTGTAGGGGTAGAACTCGGGCAATTCAACACAAAGCGGGTGATCGGTCTTTTTAATATTCTCGATCAGGATAAAGCTAATCAAGATGCTTATATTGCCACAGAATATTTGCTTACCGACGGTCCTTTTGATGCTCCGCAGAATTTCAAGCGAATAAATCTTTTCGGAAAATACACATCACGATTTAATGATAACAGCAAGTTTTCTTTAACCGTATCTCATTTTACAAGCAAATGGGATGCTTCTGGGCAAATACCTCAGCGGTTGGTAGACGATGGTACGATCTCATGGTTTGGTGCTGTGGATGATACAGAGGGCGGTAATACATCAAGAACGAATGTCAATGCCGCTTATTTCAAAGCTATTGATGATAATACGTATTTTAAAGCCAATGCTTTTTATAGCAAATATAAATTTGAGCTCTATTCGAATTTTACTTTTTTTCTCGAAGATCCAATCAATGGCGACCAGATAAGACAAAAAGAGAATAGGGATATTTTCGGACTTAACAGCGAATGGGGTAAGACGCTCTATCTAGGAGATGTTAAAGCTGCTATACAAGGTGGTGTTGGATTTCGTTCAGATGCAACTAAAGATACTGAACTGTCGAGAACTAAAGAACGTTATACTACACTCGAGAATTTGATGCTCGGTGATATAGATCAATCTAATATATTTGCCTATGCCGGTGCGCAGTTCGAATTTGGAAAACTGACAGTTGCTCCCGGGGTGCGTATCGATCAATTTCAGTTCAACTACCAAAATAAGCTAGATACTATTTTTCAGAATAAAGGAGCTCAAAAAACTTTAGTTTCGCCTAAGTTGAATTTTATATATACAGAGAACGATAATCTGCAATTTTATCTTAAATCGGGAATGGGATTTCATTCGAACGATACCCGTGTGGTGGTTTACGACAAAGATAAAAAAACGGTTCCCCGTGTCTTTGGTTCCGATTTGGGTAGTATCTGGAAGCCGATTCCCCGCCTTATTGTTAACAGTGCCTTATGGTATTTGTATTCCGAGCAAGAATTCGTTTATGTAGGTGATGCAGGTATTATAGAGCCGAGTGGTAAAAGTCGGAGGATGGGAGCTGATTTAGGAATTCGTTACCAATTAAATAATTGGTTGTTTTTAGATGCTGACGCTAATTATGCATTTGCCCGTAGTATCGATGAGCCTAAAGGAGAGAATTATATTCCTTTGGCACCCGATTTCACAAGTACAGCAGGGATTAGCTTGAGTAACTGGAAATCTTTTTCGGGCAGTTTCAGGTTTCGGTTTATGAACAATCGTCCTGCAAATGAAGATAATTCGATTGTCGCAGATGGATTTACAGTATTCGATGTCAACCTCAATTATCAATACAAGGGATTGCTGGTTGGAGCGAGTATCGAGAACCTCTTTAATACGAAATGGAAAGAGACCCAGTTTGCCACAGAATCGCGATTGCAAAATGAACCTGAAAGTGTTGAGGAGATACATTTTACACCCGGAACACCTTTCTTTTTCAGAGCACGTGTGGCATATAGTTTTTGATAAAATAATGATACTATCTAAATGTTGAATGGGTGGTGATAAAATTCATTGTTTTTAGTTTTAAGGGTTAGCGTTATCATCTTTTTTATAAACAAGCCTTCTTAATAACTTTACGTATGTTTAATTTAGGTTAATTTGTTTTATTTATTAAAATAAATAACATATGATTTTATTTTATTTAAATATTTGTTTAAATGAGGTTCTTATCACTTTTTTAGTAAAATGTATCTATTTTTTCTAATATTCTATCATGTTGTAAAGCATATAGACACGTTTATCATAATCGTAACACCTTTTCCTTTTGATGTATATAATTGATAATTAGTTGTTTGATTTGTATGTTTCTTGCGAATCTTGCTATGTGTTAAATTTAATCGGATTGTATTAAGTTAAATTTTACATTCTTTTTTGTGATAAAATGATACTTTTCTATTTCCCTTAAAAACAAATGATATATATAATATGTTATAATACTCAATTGAAAGATAGCTTGTGTTATTGATTATTTACCATATTTATTTAATTAATTAAAAATTCCAATTATGCATTTAACACCAAGAGAAGCGGAAAAACTGTTGCTACACGTCGCAGGCGAAGTAGCAGCTAAACGTAAGCAACGCGGGTTGAAATTGAATCATCCTGAATCCGTAGCTTACATTTCCACTCATTTGCTCGAAGCAGCACGTGATGGAAAATCAGTAGCAGAACTGATGCAATATGGAGCAACCTTGCTCAAGAAAGAAGATGTGATGGAAGGAATATCAGAAATGATTCCCGATGTTCAGATTGAGGCGACTTTCCCCGATGGGGTTAAGCTGGTTACAGTACATAACCCAATACGTTGAACAATTTAAATTCAAACAATTATGATACCCGGAGAATATTTTATAGCAAAAGGGGACATTGAATGCAATGTTGGCCGCAAAACAGTAAAAATAAAAGTTACCAATACTGGTGACCGTCCCGTACAAATAGGATCACACTACCATTTTTTTGAAGTGAATCGTGCAATGAGTTTCGATCGTGCAAAAGCATTTGGATCACGTCTTAATATCGCAGCCGGAACAGCGGTTCGATTTGAGCCGGGAGAAGAAAAAGAGGTTGAACTTGTAGCTTATGGTGGCCTGCGCCGTGCATTTGGAAATAACAATTTAGTTAATGGCGATACTACACTTGAGTATAATAAGGAACATAGTCTGGAATTGTTAAAGAGTAAAAAATTTAAAAATAAATAAGCCATGAGTTTAAAAATAGATAAAACCAAATATGCCGGCATGTATGGCCCGACTACGGGAGATAAACTGCGTTTGGGCGATACTGAAATTATAGTTGAAATAGAAAAAGACTATACAATATACGGTGAAGAGAATAAATTCGGGGGAGGTAAAACTATCCGCGATGGTATGGCTCAATCGAGTGTAGCTACACGTAGCCAAGGTGTTTTAGATATGGTTATAACTAATGTTATTATCATAGATCACTCTGGTATTGTAAAAGCAGACTTGGGAATAAAAGACGGTAAAATTGTAGGTATAGGCAAAGCAGGAAACCCCGACACAATGGATGGAGTTGCTCCTAATATGATTATTGGAGCTTCGACCGAAGTACATGGTGGACAGGGTTTAATTGCTACTGCAGGTGCTATCGACACCCATATTCACTATATCTGTCCGCAACAGGTAGAGCATGCTCTATATAGTGGTACCACAACCATGATTGGTGGAGGTACAGGTCCTGCCGATGGTACAAATGCAACTACAGTAACTCCGGGACCATGGCACATCGAACGTATGCTACAAGCATTGGAAGGTCTGCCTATGAACTTTGGTCTGTTCGGAAAAGGAAATTCATCGACCGAAGCTCCTCTGATAGAACAAATAGAAGCAGGTGCTTTAGGTTTGAAACTACATGAAGACTGGGGTACTTCTCCCGCTACTATTGATACTGCATTAACTGTAGCAGACAAGTACGATGTTCAAATCGCTATCCATACCGATACATTGAACGAAGCAGGATTCTTGGAAGATACTATCAATGCAATCAACGGACGTGTGATCCATACATTCCATACCGAAGGTGCTGGTGGTGGACATGCTCCTGATATCATCAAAATAGCGATGTATCCGAATGTACTACCTGCATCTACGAACCCTACTCGCCCTTATACAGTAAATACGATTGATGAGCATCTTGATATGTTAATGGTTTGTCACCATTTGAAACGTACTATTCCTGAAGACGTATCATTTGCCGATTCACGTATCAGACCAGAAACTATTGCAGCTGAAGATATCCTACACGACATGGGTGTATTCAGTATCATGAGTTCCGACTCTCAAGCTATGGGACGTATTAGCGAAGTAACTATTCGTACTTGGCAAACGGCTGATAAAATGAAGAGACAAAGAGGTGCTTTGGCTGAAGATAAGGGCAAAAACAATGATAATTTCAGAGCAAAAAGATATGTGGCAAAATACACTATCAATCCGGCTATAGCACAAGGTATTTCTCAATATGTAGGTTCTATCGAGCCGGGTAAATTTGCCGACATCGTATTGTGGAAACCGGCTTTCTTCGGTGTTAAGCCCGAAATTATTATCAAAGGCGGAATGATGATCGCTGCACGTATGGGTGACCCTAGTGCATCTATCCCAACTCCTCAACCTGTTATGTATCGTAATATGTTCGGTGCATTTGGTAAAGCTCTTTCTAAAACATGTATCACATTCGTATCTAAAGTGTCTTACGACAACGGTACTGTACAAGGATATGGTTTGGAAAAACTTCTTCTTCCTGTTTCGGGATGTAGAAATGTATCTAAGAAAGATTTGATTCACAATGACAAGACTCCGGAAATCACTGTAAATCCTGAAAATTACGAAGTGAAAGTAGATGGCGTTAAGATCACTTGCGAACCGGTAGATACTGTTCCATTGGGACAACGCTACTTCTTGTTTTAAAACAGAAGAAGCTTAACATATCAATAACCGGAATGGTTCGGCCATTCCGGTTGTTAAATAACAAAAGGAAAAATACTAAATAGCAAAAAAATCATGGTAGTAGAACAAATAGCAGGAAACCTGAAAGACGTAAAAGTTGCAGATCGCAAAGTCGAATTAATACAGATGGAGTGGTTTGAAGCGAACAAACGAATACAAAGACGCAAAACAATTGATGGAACAGATGTTGCAATCCGCTTTATGAAAGAAGGTCAACGTCTCCGTCAAGATGATATACTGTATATGGATGACGATAAAATAATCGCTGTAGATATACTGCCGTGCGATGCCATACAAGTTACACCCCACACAATGCTGGAAATGGGGAGTGTCTCTTACGAGATCGGGAACAAACATTTACCCGTTTTTATCCAAGACGATTTGATTCTCATACCTTACGAAGAACCAATCTTCAAATGGCTGAAAGCTAGTGGCTATCACACGGAAAAAGTACATAAAAAACTTCTCAATATTGTAAATGCAAGTGTGCAGCCACATAGTCATTCGCATGGAGAAGGAAGCTCCATCTTTTCTAAAATAATGGGATTAGCTAAATAAAAAACAGAACATTTATGAATGCTTATATAGGGAAGTTACTGCACTTATGCGATCCGACTCTGCCAATTGGGGGATACTCCCATTCGAATGGTTTGGAGTCTTATGTGCAGCATAAAATAGTGAAAGATGATGCTACTACAGAATCATTTGTTCACAATATGATTACAAATAATGTGTTGTACAACGATGCTTCCTTTGTAAAGCTGGCATATGAGACTGCTATGAGTAATGATATAGCCGCTTTGATAGCTCTCGACCAAGAATGTGCAGCATTGAAAGCCCCTGTCGAAATAAAGCAGGCTAGCCGAAAGTTAGGGGTAAGACTATTTAAAATATTCGACAGACAAGTAACATCTCCTATCATCGAAAAATACCAGGAAGCTATTAATTCGCAAGAGGCAGAAGGGCATTATTCGGTTACATTCGGGTTGTATGCCGCTTTGTTCGGAATACCTATTAGTGAAGCAATTTACGCTTTCTTCTACAACTCGGCTGTAGGTATGGTAACAAATGCTGTTAAACTTGTGCCTTTGAGTCAACTTTCGGGGCAGGATATTCTATATCGGATGCAAGATGTAATCCAATCGGTAGTACCCAAAGTCTTAAGCCTTGATAGAAGCCTTGTCGGGTTCTGTAATATCGGCTTTGATATACGCTGTATGGAGCACGAGAAGTTGTATTCCCGCTTATATATGTCTTAATGTAAAAACAGATTATTAGAATAAACAAGTAACTCATTTATGTGGGTTATCAGTACTTTATATTATTATTAAAAAACAAAAGAAAATGAGCAAGAGAAAATATGTAAAAGTTGGTGTAGCAGGTCCTGTAGGATCAGGAAAAACAGCACTATTAGAACGCCTTTCACGCAGGTTGATGAATGAATATAGCATAGGCGTAATCACAAACGACATCTACACAAAAGAAGATGCTGAGTTTTTAACAAAAAACAGCCAGTTACCTCAAGACCGTATTATCGGTGTAGAAACAGGAGGATGTCCTCATACAGCGATACGCGAAGATGCAAGTATGAATCTTGAAGCTGTCGATGAAATGGCAAACAGATTCAGCGATATACAAATCATCTTTATCGAAAGCGGTGGTGATAACCTTTCGGCAACATTCAGTCCCGATCTGGCAGATGTAACCATTTTTGTAATAGACGTGGCCGAGGGTGATAAAATACCAAGAAAAGGTGGTCCCGGTATTACCCGCTCCGATCTTCTTGTAATAAATAAAATAGACTTAGCCCCTTATGTTCTTGCCGATCTTGGCGTTATGGAGCGCGATTCTAAAAAAATGAGAAAGGGAGCACCTTTTGTGTTTACCAACCTTATGACTTTAGAAGGTTTGGATACAGTAATCGCATGGCTTAAAAAATATGCATTACTCGAAGATATCGAAGAGCCTAAAGGTTTAATTAGATAAGTGATATAAACTCAGCCGGGCAATCGCCTTAATGGTGTTGTCCGGTTTGTTTTTCTAAAAATAATAATCTCCTTATAATAGCTAACTATGATCAATAAACTTGATTTAAAAATAGGACAAAAAGGCGGCCGGTCGTATATAAAAGATACCTACTTCACCCGTCCTTTCAGATTGGCAAATGTTGGCGAAAACCGTCCCGATCCGGCTCTTTATCTGATGATAATGAGTTCGTCGCCGGGCATTCTCGATAATGATTGCTACGATATCGATATCGAGACAGAAAAGGATACAAGGCTTCAACTGCAAACCCAGTCTTATCAGCGGCTTTTCAGAATGCAGGATGGTGCGAGCCAGAAAATGGTTATCAAGCTGGATGAAGGAAGCGAGATAAGCTATATTCAACACCCCATAGTGCCTCACGAACACTCTATATTCAAAGCACATAATACCGTTCATCTTAAGAACCAGACCATATTTACGTATGGAGAAATTATTACTTGTGGACGAAAGCATTCGGGGGAAGTATTCCGTTTCAAAGAATTTCAGAACCTGACGGAAATATTTTACAATAATAAAATGATAATAAAAGACAATATTCTTATCGAGCCCGAATTGATGAATATTGACTCCATAGGTCAGCTCGAAGGGTATACCCATCAAGCTACACTTCTGCATGTTAATACTCGCAATGAGAATATATTGGATCAGGCTGAATATATACATGATTTATTATCACTCGAAGAAGATATTATTTATGGCGTATCCCAGCCCTTACCAAATTCTATAATCATAAGAATTCTTGGAAATGGCGGAGAGCAGCTATTTGATTCATTCAAACAGATCGAGAAATATTTATGGGGATTAAATACGCCCAATCCTCAAACTAAAGAGAAAGCCATTGCAGTAGAATAAATAGAATATATTCTTTTAAACTGAACGATCATGAATGCTGAAATATTAACTCTACTATTTACAACCGTTGCTATCAGCTTTGTTCACACAGCATCGGGCCCCGACCATTACTTGCCGTTTATCGTGTTTTCGCGCGCAAAAAAATGGTCGCTATTTACTACTGCTATGTGGACTGCTGCTTGTGGTATCGGTCATGTGTTGAGTTCGGTTCTTATCGGATTAATCGGTTTATTACTCGGATGGCAATTATCTAAACTAGATTGGTTTCAGGATGTAAGAGGCAGTTTGGCTGCATGGAGCTTTTTTATTTTGGGCGGAGTATATCTCTTATGGGGATTGTATAAAGCATATACCAATAAACCTCATAAACATTTTGATGTATATAGTGGCGACGATATTTATGTGTACTCGCATAAGCATGGTGAAACAACGTACCCGCAAAGCAGAGTAAAAGTTACGCCTTGGATTTTACTGGCCATCTTTGTTATGGGACCTAGCGAGCCTATTATTCCACTTCTTTTCTATTCGGGAGTCACACGTTCGGTTACAGAGATATTACTGATAATAGGTGTTTTCACTATAACTACTGTCTTTACGATGCTTAGTGTCGTTCTGCTCGGATATTACGGCTATTCATTCGTGAAAACAAATGCCCTCGAGCGTTATTCGTATGCGATTGGTGGAGGTGTAGTTACACTTTGCGGAGCAGGAATGATCTTTTGGAATTGGTGATTAAGAATATGTAAGAAGTTTTTTGAGGATTAATATATTTTTCTGATTGATTACAAACATTAAAAATAGAATTTATGAAAAAGGTTATTTTAATAATTATTGGTGTTTTCTTGTACGCATCGATGTATGCACAAGATCCAGATTATCAGTATGATTCTACCTCCCTGCGGAGTAAGCCTCTTATTAGTATAGATAAAGGTAAGTATTTTAAGGATGTGAATATGATTGCTAATATTCGATATGCATCGAATAGTAATTTTTCGAATGGGAATTTTGTGAATTCTGCATTTCGGATGAACGAGTTTCGAATGGAAATATCTGGTTATGTTACAGATAAAATTAGCTTTACATTTCGGGACAGGTTTGCAAATAACTCTCCCGATGCATTAACTACCGATGGATTGAAGCATTCTATAGACTTGGCGCACGTAAGTTATGACGTGACCCCTAATTTCTCAGTGACTGCAGGTAAAATGTTATCCGAATGGGGTAGTTATGAGCTTTTCTTGAATCCGGTGTACATGTATGCATATAACGACATGGTTCAATATGGAGACTTCTTCTTGTCAGGTATAAAAGGTAGTTGGTATGCTACTCCTGATCATAGCCTCACTCTACAAGTTGTAAACTCTAATACTCGCTCGTTCGAAATGCGTTATGGTGATACTCCCGGTGTAGAGGCTGCCAAAATACCGTTGGGAGCAACAGGAAACTGGAAAGGAGAATTTGCAGATGGACTATTCAGTACCATGTGGAGTTACAGTATGTATAACTTAGCAAAAAATCAACACTGGAATTTAGTAGCTTTAGGTAATCAGCTTAAAGTACCGAATCTGACTTTACAATATGACTTCAAATACAGTAATGAAGACTTAGACAACACCGGAGTTTTAAGTAATTTGCTGGGATATAATTTTGCAGAGAGGGCACAGGATGTAAGATATATAGAGCATTGGGTTCGTGGCGAATATTTCTTTACTCCTAAGTGGAGTACAACAATCATGGGTATGGTAAATTCTAATTATTGGAGAGGAAATCCTGACACAAGTGCAGAACGTACTACTCATATAAGAGATCAGTGGAGCTTTGTGGCAGCGCTAGAATATCATTTATTTAAGCCTTATAATGTTAAGGTATTTGCTGCTTATGTAGGCCGCTACAATAATTATACTAATTACGCTAAGAGCCAATTTGATATGGCGAATAACAATACAGGACAAATACTAATCGGTATTGTAAGCCCGCTAGTTTTATTCTAATTAGTGAATGATAATAATCTTACTTTAAAAAATTGTTACAATGAAAACAGATAAGGTTTATTTCTGGGATCCCTACCTAAAAGGTGTAGGGCAGATAATGTTACAGAGCAATGTGCTCACGGGTTTACTCTTCCTGATCGGTATTCTTATCAACTCTCCGGTTATGGCTCTGGCTGCTTTGGTTGCCGTCACTGTCGGAACATTAACAGCTAAATTGCTGAAGTTCGATGAGGAAAATATCAATTCGGGTCTTTATGGCTTTAATGCTACGCTAGTAGGGGTTGCGCTTATTGTATTCTTCGAAGCTACGCTGCTTATTTGGATTGCTATTGTCGTATTATCGGCAATAAGTGCATTAATAATGAATTTCTTTATTCAGAAAAAGATACCGGTATTTACGTTTCCGTTTATCATTTTGACTTGGATTGCTTTATTCATTTTCCATAGCGTTACGCCAGTTCCCGATGCTCCTGCAGATTATTTGACAGAGATCGTCGAATATACTCCGTTCTCATTAATGAATTACGGTTTAGGATTCGGTGAAGTTATCTTCCAAGGTAGTCTTCTATCCGGAGTGATATTCTTCATTGCAGTTTATGTAAGTTCTCCTACTGCTGCTTTATACGGTTTGTTCGGTGCACTGTTTGGTGTTCTTGTTGCCATATTGCTGAAAGATCGTATCGAAGACGTGAAAATGGGTATGTTCAGCTTCAACGCCGTGCTTTGTTCTATCGTATTCTCGGGACCCAAAAAGATTAATGGCTTGTATGTCGTTATAGCAGTTATACTATCGGGTATTACCGAAGAAATTATGCTGAGATGCGACTTACCTGTACTTACTTTCCCATTTGTATTTGGTACTTGGTTAACATTGATAATAAGAGATGTATTGGTGAAAAAACTTATCCCGTCTAGCACTACTGAGTGATTTTTCCAAGTGTTTTTTAGTATTATTCTTAATAGGCTACCCTAATGCTATGGGGTAGCCTATTTTTTTATAATTCTTGTCCCTCGAATGGCTAGAAGTCAAAATGTAAAAACTTGTGTATCTTTATTTATTTATTTTGAGGTGTGCATGATATTTATTAACATGCTAGATGTGTTTATTTTATATATTACATTATCTTTACAGTCAAATAGTTGCATTTACACCTTACAAAGTATCAGGATGTATTAATTAGGATAAGATAATTAGGCTCAGAATAACTAGAAGACATAATAACAAACTTTATTAAACACGTACAAAATGAATATATTTTATAAGAAATTAATCTTTCTGTCGGTGATTACATTAGCTGCTCAAAATACATTGAGCGGGCAAGTTACCATCGGGTCGAACAACCCGCCTCTAGACGGGTCTTTGCTTCAACTTAAAGAAAATCAGGGGAACAATGCTAACTCAGCTAAAGGTATAGGCATGCCCCGGGTATCAATGGTCACTACTACTCCCGCTTTAGGGCAACTCGCCCAATCCATCGGATCGTCCGGTACATGGGACGAGGTCGCCCACATGGGACTATTGGTTTATAATACTAATGCATGTGTAAATGGCACAGGAATGGATAATGGACTTTACGTGTGGAATGGTACACAGTGGGAGAGCCTGCGGGAGATTACATTGTCGCCCGATGTACAAACACTTACTGATCCGCGCGACAACGAAACCTACCTTTACCGCTCTTTCGGTGATGTTGCCGGTGTATGGATGCTCGAAAACATGTGCTACATCGACCCTAGTTTTACAGCCAGTACCGGCAACTCGAATAACAATTCTGCCGACAGGTTTTATGCCTATCCCAATGCTAATGTTGCTACTCCGGGCATAGCGCCTTCCACTTGGAGAAAAAATCAGGGATTGATCTATTCGTATGCCGCCGCCACGCTCGGTGCACAAGACGCTGTAGGAGGAGTTGTGGATCAGGGCGAAGGTCGTCCGAATCAAGGACCTCTAACTCCTATCCAGGGTGTATGTCCTGCGGGCTGGCATGTGCCAAGCGACAGTGAATGGAATCAATTGGAAAAAGAAATCTACAACAATCCTCAAAAATACAGTACGTATAGTAGCTCCGCCCAATTCAATCCTACCACGTGGAACGATACATGGAATACCACTTACAACTCCCGCGGTTCGGCCAACGGAAACGGCCACGGCTATGCCATGCTATCTCCATGCCTCGTGCCGGGTGCTACAGGTGTTACTACCACCGGAGGAACTAGTCTTCCTGCATCACAAGGTGGTTTCGATATTAAGCTTGTGGGAAGAGCAGGTGGGGCATACGCAGGTTCGTTTGATAATTATGGTAACTATACCACCATCTGGTCTAGTAGTGTTAATGGCAGTACCAGTGCGTGGTTCCGGTCCTTTGACCGGGGATCGTTCGCAGATAGTCCCCCTTATCAGGTGACAAGGGCAAATTCCAGTCGTTCTTACATAAATTCGGTACGTTGTAAGAAGAATGATTAGATCTGTCTGTGTATTTAGTTTATATATAATAAGTCATATAGATACACATTGTTGCTTTGTATTATAAAGAACCAGACTTTCAAACTTCTGTTAATTTTGTCAATGACAATAGTGAAACAATAAATAAACTCTCGTAGAGGGCATATATTTTCATGCTCAAATTAAACAGGAGCGTGTTATTCGGTTGTGATTTGAAAGCAAATCACAACCGAGTATAAATGGCAACTCAACAATAGAAACGTTAGAAAAAATAGCTAGAGCCTTAAATGTAGCCATTACCGAACTTTTTAAGATCGAGAGCAAAGAAGAACTAACAGCACTTATTGATCATGACGCAAAATTATATAAAGCCTCAACTTTGTCTGAATTTGAAAAAATAATAACAGATATTAAAACTGTTAAAAAATAATTTATATTTTTATACGAAAACTAAATCGTATAATATTATGGCGTTAATTAATTGTTCTGAATGCAGGAAACAGGTAAGCAATAAAGCATCTAGTTGTACAAATTGTGGAAATCCAATAAATAAGCCTTTATCATCAATAGATCAAAAACAATAATTACAGATGATAAAAACTTATTGCATTGTCCAAAATGCGATTCTACTCAGTTAACATCAAATAAAAAAGGATTTAGTGGAGCTAAAGCAGTAACTGGAGCAGTATTAACTGGAGGAATGGGTTTACTTGCTGGAACAATAGGAAGTGGTAAAGTTATAATTACCTGTCTCAAATGCGGATATAAATACAAAGCTGGAGAGTATGAAAAAGAAAAACGTAAACTTAACAAGCCTAGCGATTCTGAAATAATAAATAAAAACCCAATTCAATTTTTGATTATCTTCATCTCATTGTTTAGTGCAGTTATGATTCCTTTATGTGGTGGTTCATGGTGGTTTTTGATTATCATGCCAATAATTGGATTTGTTCTAATAATTATAGCTGATAATTTTAAAAAATATAAATATTGATTCAGAAGAAAATTTATCGAATAAGTGTATACTAATAGTGGTATAGTATTATCAATCATATTTGATTTTTCCATTGCATATATGGGAGGTATTTATATAGCTTTAGCGATTGGTATTTTTGTTTGTAGTTTATTATTTGTAGATTAGCTTCTGTTTTAGTAGAAATATCGTTAACACTAAAAATAATTACAAAATTATGAAAAAAACTATTATTACTATTACTAATAATACCTTTATTTGTTGCTTGTAGCTCGGATGATAAAGAATAGGATTTTAAAAAGAGTAACCATAATCGGTTGCTCTTTTCATGTTGCATTGGTGCTTAGTCCTATTATTGTTATCAGTTCATTTCATCTAATTCTACTAATTGCATGTAATTCGCATATACATATATAGAAAAAGCACCTAGATTTCTCTAAGTGCTTATCTTCTGAACTGTCGGGATAGCGGGATTCGAACCCACGACCCCCTGCTCCCAAAGCAGGTGCGCTAACCGGACTGCGCTACATCCCGTTCTTTTCGTTTATGCGGTGCAAAGATATGACAATTTTTTATAATCCAAAATAAAAATGAGAGAAAAATTTTCCATTTGACGAAAAGTTTGATTGTAGAGGTTATTTATATGCTTTGATACAATATGTTACAGCAAAGTAAATAATTGTGTCTGTTAAAAAAGGATTTGTCTGGTATACACTCCTTTTTTTGACTATTTTTGTGAAAAATTTAAAAAACTATGATAAAAAAACTCATCTTTACCATTAGTCTATTAGCTTTAACAGCCTTTGTTTCAGCACAGAATCTGCAGTTGCACTTCGATCCTAGACATTCTTTGCATGGAGATTCATTTGACAGGAACTATTTTACAGTAACATTCGAAATGTTTAAACCCGACAAATGGGGATCTACATTTATGTTTGTCGATTTAGATTTTAATCAGAGCAGAGGCAATATAGGTCTTGCTTACATGGAGATTGCACGCGATATCAAACTGGGGAAGTCACCTATTATGGCTCATGCGGAGTTTAATGGTGGGGTTGGTAAGACAGGTAAGTCGGCAGCCAATAATTCAGGTTTTACTATTGAGAATGCATATCTGGTAGGACCATCTTATGCTGTAAACATAAAAGGAGTAAATTTGAGTACTTATCTGGTTTATAAATATCACTCGTTCGAAAAAGTAAGTAATGATATTCAATGGACAGGTATTTGGAATGCGAATCTATTTAAGAATAAAGTATCCCTTTCTGGTTTTTTGGATGTGTGGACAGAAAATAAGGTTCGTACCCATGCCGGTTTTGAAAGTGGAAAGAAAATCATCTTACTGACCGAGCCTCAATTCTGGTATAATGCAACTCCTAATTTATCTTTCGGTACCGAAATTGAAATTAGTAACAACTTTTACCGCTATAACAAAAATGTAGTATATGTAAACCCGACCATTGCCGCTAAATGGAACTTTTAAGACGAAATTAAAATGAATAACATTCTGGAAAAATTCTTCAAACTTACTGAAAATAAGACGACTATTCGTCGAGAGTTTGTAGCAGGTATTATAACCTTCCTTACAATGTCTTATATTCTGGTAGTGAATCCGAATATATTGTCAGCCACAGGGATGGATAGGGAGGCGTTGTTTACAACTACAGCCTTGGCTACAATTATAGCAACTCTGTTGATGGCTTTCTTAGCCAAATTACCTATCGCGCAGGCGCCGGGAATGGGTCTGAACAGCTTTTTTGCTTTTACGGTTGTATTAACGATGGGTTACACATGGCAGTTTGCTTTGACAGCAGTATTTATAGAAGGTATTGTATTTATACTACTTACATTCTTTAATGTCCGTGAATTAATAGTAAAAAGTATACCAAAAGTTTTAAAAGATGCTATACCTGTTGGTATCGGTCTGTTTATTACTTTGATAGGCTTGAAAGGAGCCGGTATAGTTGTTACCGATCCTAATACATTAGTTACATTGGGAGATTTCTCTCAACATAGTGTTTGGATTGCCTTTTTAGGATTGCTGGTGACTGGTGTATTGTTTGCAAGAAATGTAAATGGAGCTATACTGATAGGTATTGTTGTAGCTACAGTATTTGGTTTTGCGCTTGGTGATATAGCGTTACCTGAAAAATCGATAGTTGCTCTGCCTCCATCTATTGCACCTATATTTGCTCAGTTCGAATGGGATCATATCCTTTCATTAGATATGCTGATCGTAGTATTTACTTTCCTTTTTGTGAATCTTTTCGACACGGTGGGTACACTTATCGGTGTTGTGTCTAAAGCAGGATTTGCAGATGAAGAAGGTAATTTCCCCCAAATGAAGAAAGCTCTTTTTGCTGATGCTTTGGGTACAACTATCGGCGCAGTATTGGGAACAAGTACTATCACATCGTATGTTGAGAGTGCATCAGGTGTCGCTTCAGGAGGGCGTACGGGTTTAACAGCTGTTAGCACAGCTTTAATGTTTGCACTGGCGTTATTCCTTGCTCCGTTGTTTTTAATGGTTCCTGCGGCAGCTACGGCTCCGGCACTGGTTATAGTCGGATTGTTTATGATATCGTCAGTGGCTAAGATCAATTTTAATGATATTACAGAAGGATTACCTGCATTTATTACCATCGTGTTTATGCCATTTACATATAGTATTGCCGAAGGTATAGTATTCGGTATGCTAAGCTTTACTTTCATTAAAGTATTTGCCGGTAAATCTAAAGATGTGTCAGCAACGGTATATATCATCGCTGCATTGTTTTTACTAAAGATTGTTTTAGATGCAATGCATGTGATAGGTTAGACTAAGCTTAATTAAAATACGAAAGGATGCTTCTACGTAAATGAAAGCATCCTTTTTTTGTGAGTGTTATTTTGTAATGTTTTTAAAACGAGTGATCTCGTCATCATTATGCATAGTTATAAAAAGAAAAAGGATTGATTCATAAAGAACCAATCCCTTCTCTTATCCTTTTCGGATACTTTATTCTTATCAGAATTTCTCCCTTATTTTTTGAGCTATTTCGTCAAACTCAGCTTGTTCCAGTTTCACTCTGGGATGAGATAGTATCATGTCCGATTCTTTATTGATCGGAATCAGATGTATATGCGCATGAGGTACCTCCAATCCAATAACCATTAACCCGATACGCTCGCAAGGAATAGCATTTTCGATGGCCTTAGCCACACGCTTCGCAAATACCGTCATTTCGGCAAGGATTGTATCTTCAATGTCGAATATATAATCGACCTCTTCCTTCAGTATAACCAAAGTGTGTCCTTTCGCCATTGGATTGATGTCAAGAAAAGCATAGAACTTTTCGTCTTCTGCTATTTTGTACGATGGAATATCACCTGCAACTATTTTACTGAAAATACTGGGCATCCTTCTGTTTACAAGGTTATGTTCATAACTTCGAAACTCATCATACCCGAAGGTACTTTGATCTCAGCCACATCACCCACCTTTTTGCCCATCAATCCTTTTGCAATAGGGGTATTGATAGCAAGTTTGTTTTCTTTCAGGTTAGCTTCGCTCTCAGCTACAAGAGTGTAAGTCATTTCCTGATTATTTTTGGTGTTGCGGATTGTCACTTTATTAAGTATTTGCACAAAATCGGTGCCTATTGCATCTTCATTGATCAAACGGGCACTGGCAATCAAGTTCTTTAGTTGAGCGATTTTTGCTTCCAATATTCCTTGTGCCTCTTTTGCTGCGTCGTATTCTGCATTTTCCGACAAATCGCCTTTATCTCTAGCTTCGCCGATCTGTTTTGAAATAGCAGGTCTATCCACAGTCTCAAGTACATTAATCTCTTCTTTCAACTTTTTGTAACCTTCTTCGGTCATGTAGGTAGCAGCCATAATAATTTAAATTTAAGTTCGTCATTTACTACTGTTTAACGCGCCAAAAAGAAAAAGAATCCTTGCCGATTTAGGCCAGAACTCCTTTTCCTTTTATGCTTGTATGTTTCGCAAATATAAGCTTTAATATTTATATTATCCAAATCTTTTCACAAAATTCAGATATTCTTTTAGCTATTTCACAATATTCGCTGTATTTCGGTGGCTAAGTTGTCACTCGGTGATAATCTTTTTACTATACTTCCGTTTTTATCAACTAGATAGGTGGTAGGTAAACCTTGTATATTAAACTTTGCCAATAGCTCAGAATTCAGAGATCTGCTATCTCTCACACATATCCAAGGCAGATTTGTTGCTGTGTTTTGCCATACATGTAGATCCGAGTCGAAAGACACTTGGTACACCTCCACTGCTGATGCATGCTTGCTATATACATTATTGATTAAAATGTTATGCGCCGGAGAGTATTCTGTCTGATAAGCGGTGAAATCGAGAATTACAACTTTCCCTTTCAAAGACGAAAGGCTAATCTCTTCATTCTTAATGTTGGGTAGCGATATGTTGAAAAATGTACTGGATTCAGCCTCTGTTGCTTCTATTTCATTAAGAGCCTTTTCCTGATTAGCTAATCTTTTTACTTCCGCCAAAGCTGTTAAGGTAAACTCCCGAATTTGTTCTGTTCTCGGAGATTCAGGTCTGTATTGATCCCATGCCGTAGCTACAGCTTGGAACAATATTCTGTCTTTCTTATCCATTGGATCGAAAATCAGATAACTATCTACTTTCTGAAAGAGAGCAAAGTAAGCAGCGAGACTTTTGTAATCGGAATTGATAACAGATCTTGCTAAATTCTTATAATCCTCGATAGCTTGTTGTATCTGACTTACATATTCGCTTTGAGATAATTCTTTGTTCGTGAACTTTGTGCTCAGATCTTTGAACGCTTGGCTTAATTTATATTGTGCCAGTGTTACTTCTTTAATTTGGTTTGTTTGCTCAGAACCTTCTACTGTATATTCGGTTGCAAAATTAGATTTTGATGCATTGATGGTAATGGTCTCAGTTGAGTCTACAGCTATATTAACAACTTGTCCGTTCAATTTCAATAAATAGAACTCAGCATATCCTAAAGCGGCCTCTTCGAATTTGAAATTGCCATCGCTACTTATTTTCACCGAATCGATTGTTTTTACTTCCGTCAGCGATCGTCTTTCCAGATATAATACAGTTGAATCAGCGCCGTCTATTTTTCCCTCAATAACAAATTGAGGTTGCTTCTCCTTGCAAGAAGCGAAACAAATAATGCCTGCAATTATAATTGCCAATTTGGTAGCGAGGTGTGTTTTCATATATAATCTATATTTATACTGTTATTTATTATTCATTTAATGGCACAAAGATATTTAAATAAAAAGAGAAAATTGCCAACTCTACCTTTATATATAGGTGCTAAATATCCACATTTTTATATTTGAACCTTCTTCGATAGTTTCCCTATACTTAAACCTTGTACTATTATGGAGAAAACGACTACGAAATAAGTTGCGGCTATTATAATAGGTTTATGTTCACCTTCCGCTATAGAGAGAGCCAGTGCGATTGAAACCCCGCCGCGTAAACCACCCCAGACAAGAATAGTGATCGTTCCGTTCGAAAACTTCTTTTTGAAAGGAATAATATGTGTCGGTATCCGGATAGAAACATATCTGGCGAATAGTACGACCACAATGCTGATTATGCCTACCAGCCAATAATCTCCAAGATCTGGAATCAGTAATAGTTCGAAGCCAATAAATAAGAATAAAATAGCATTCATAACTTCATCTATCAATTCCCAAAATACATTTAAGTAATTAGATGTTGCCTGATTCATCTTCGAAAGGCCTTTTCTTCGGGAGTCACCGATTATCAAACCGGCAGCAACCATAGTTAATGGACCCGATATGTGCATCGCTGTTGCAATCAGATAACCGCCCATTACCACCGAGAGAGTTATGAGAACAGATATTTTGTAGTCATTAGCAGTTCTCATACCATGCCATGCCAGGTATCCGAGTCCAAAGCCAACAAGCAATCCGCCTGCAACTTCTTTTACAAGCAGCCACGATACACTCCCGAATGATATATCGGCAGAGTTTTCACCACCTTGCGCAATACTAAGGATAAGTGTAAACACGACAACAGCAACTCCATCATTAAATAATGATTCTCCAGCAACCTTCGTTTCTAAAGATTTTGAAACTTTAGCCTTTTTCAATATAGCCAGTACAGCTATAGGATCGGTTGGCGAAATTAATGCTCCAAATAATAGACAGTATATAAGAGGTATCTCAAAATGTATATCAAGTAGAGGTAGGAGGTCGTTTACTATATAGTACATAGCGAAGCCAACCACGAATGTAGAAATTACAACGCTAAGCGATGAAAATACTACGATAGGAAACTTCTGCTCTTTCAAATCCTGCAAGTTAATATGTATAGCTCCTGCAAATAAAAGGAAATTCAGCATACAGCCCATTAATACCTTGGTGAAGTCGATGTGCTTTATTAAGGTTGAAAAATTATGCAGTGGTTCCGTAGTGGTTGTACTGCCAATTACCACAAGTCCTAATGATACGCACATGGCGATTACCATAATGCCAATAGTTGAAGGCAGTTTTAGAAAGCGGATATTTATATAAGAGAAGATGGTCGCAATGACTATAAGTATAGAAAAGGAATAATATAGCTCCATATTGTGTGGGTTGGTTTTCTTTTTTTCAGTGTCGTAAAAATATAAAAAATGGTGAAAACTGTTATTATAAGAATAACCAAAAATAAAAATAAAAATATTTTCATAGTCTAAAGTCTTTGTTTTTAAAGCCTTGTTTATTTCCCATTAATTATTTTCAAAATAAGTTCATAAAACATTTGGAGTATAATTAAAAGTTTTCTACTTTTGCACCCGCTTCACCGCTGAACGCAGCGCATGAAGTTGATAAAAAAAGAAGCGATCTTTGACTAAATGATAACAATAAACAATAAAGAGTAGTACAAGGGAATTATGTATTGATTCGTTCAATAC
>NZ_JAAKEM010000038.1:0-25581 GCF_011039195.1 Dysgonomonas sp. ZJ709 | reverse complement strand
AGGAACTGGAGCAGGAGCATCAGCTTAATATGTATGATTATCATGCCAGACAGATGGAACCGGGTACGGGTAGGTTTATGAGTGTCGATCCGCTGGCGGAAAAGTATTATAATATATCGCCGTATGCGTATGTGGGAAACAATCCGCTGAAAAGAATTGATCCAGATGGGAAAGATTGGTATCAAGATAATAAGGGAAATGTAGTGTGGGAGAGAGATGCCACTAAGGATAAAGTTCCAAAAGGAGCTAAGTATATAGGAGAAAGTTATATGGGAATATCTATTTCACAGCAAAAAGCACGAGATGCAGGTAAAATAACTTATATGGTAATAAATATAAATTACACCGACGACAAAGGCGAAACCAGTAAAATTGCAGGATTTGTACAAACAGTTAAGACTGATACTCCTAAAAAAGGACGGCCAATACAAAGCATTGATGCTTATGATGATAACACTGAGGACTATCATGAGAATGCACCATTCTATCACAGTATTTGGACTGGAAAACCTGGAGATAAGTTGAGTTACGCTAAAGATAGATTATGGAATGGTGGCTTCGATATTAAATTGTATGACGCACCACAACGTCCCTCTTCTGTTGGCAATTTTAAATGGAGTGCAGAAACAACTCTAATAAAAGTAAAGGATGTTGGTGGGAAACAATTAAATGCTCCTGTAATAACGTTACAATGGGGATTCTCCAGATTAGGGTCAACCATTAAAACTGACCCTGTTCGTGTAGTTGTCCCATCAGATTTTCATAAAAAAGCGATACAACAAACAAATAAATAAAAAAGTATGAAATACATTTTTATATTTTATTCTATACTATTATTCCAAGCGTGTTCTACAAAAAGTGAACACCAAGGATATGTAATATTTATTCATGCCGGAGAGCAGGATCGTCCTGTAAGTCCATATAGTATTATATGTAATGGAGATACCACGCATTTGCAATATAAAAAAAAGCAAGATGATTTTCTCATTTATGGTTTTATAAATAATTTAGGGTATCACCCTGATAATATAGACACATTAACGTATAAAGATTTTACCCAAATGAAAAATATCTTGACAGCTTACTCAACAACAAATGATACAGTTAATACAGGGCAAAGAGGTTCTTTGCTTGTTTTAGTAGGCGATGGCTTAGAAGTTTTGAGATTTATAATGCCTAGTGGTGATTCAACATCTTTATATTTGGATAAATTAATTTCATTGTCGAATGAGATTGGAAAGAAAAATATTGTTAGCCGACTTAATGAGTATAAAGCGATGCAAATACCTTAGAAATAACATTGAGTAAGGCTAAACATTAGGGGCGAAGTTGAAAGTGGTTCAGAAATGGAATCCGAACTACTCTACGAATCCGATTGTCGGTTCGGCTGTAACGGTTAGTGTGCTGACTAGTACTAAGACTACTGACTATACAAGTACTAATATTTATGAGAATGGTTCTTTGAAACGTGTATTGGTGGATGGGGATGCATAGAAGGTAATATCTATCTTTCTATTTAACTGATTATTTAGGGAGTAATCGTGTGGTGGCTAATGCTGGCGGTACGATAGTGCAAAAGTCTCAAATTCATTTTTCAGATAATAAGAAAATTTATTTTATTATCAATGTAAAGAATCCGAATAGTTACGTTAGCTTAACTATTCGGATTCTTTTATTTGTTCCTACTTATTAAAAAGAACCTAATACTTCATTCTCGTTTTATCCACAGCCTCTTTCACATCCGATATCGGAATAAGAGTAAATCCCCACTTGTAATTTTCGTCGGCATATATAGTAGCTTCGGGTATTGGCCTTGCCCCCCAACTATCATAACCGCCTACCCCTTGCTGTTTCCAATCGAGGCACACTTCGACAAAGTTTCGGGGAGTAACATCTATAGCATGAGTTTGTTTAGGTAATCTATCCTTAGCATCAGCGTCATTTCTTTGTGTTATCTCTTGAGGTGAGAAATTGTTCCATTGATACGGTGCGTTCGATTCCTGAGCATCAAAATCTTCAACTGTATTTCTTAGCGTATTGAATCCGATCAGGTCATCAGCCTTAATTAAAATGCCTTTTCCATTGCTTGTGGTTGCTGTCAGCCAGCGTGTATCTGTATGGTGACCGTTTTCTTGCGGGCGCACATACGGATAATACATATCTTCGGCTTTGGATTTATATATACCTACTAATGTCCCTTTGTTTCTATCAATATAATTTTCTTCCGGTCCTCTTCCGAAATACTGAATATTATCTAACTCCAACGGTAAACGGAACCGAACTCCTATACGAGGAACTTCTATCACTTCTTTTTTCTTTTTATCCATTTTGGCTTGAGGTGAGGCGGTAGCTAATAATTCAGCCTCTGATTTTGCAATTTTTTCCTCATCCTTTAGTAACGCTGTGAAATTTGCTTCTACTCTAACTATGCCCGAGGGATAAATCTTATAGTTTATAATATAGTGATTTCCGGCGGCAAGCAGATAATCTACATTTATATTCACATTATTACCATCTTGCCATGCTTTATAATCTACTACATTGAAGTTTTTGCTAGATTGTTTCCATACTTGCAGGCGTTTTGGAGCTCCGTTACCATAATCGTTATCGTTAGGCCCTCTCCAAAAGTTTGGTTGAATACCGAATTCTTCGTTAAAATATTCATAACCGTCTACTTTATATGATGTAACGAGTCCTTTCTTTGTGTCGAGCACAAAGTTTATTTTTGATGAAGAGATAGACACTATGCCATCATTTTCAGAGATATTTAATTTAGGTCCATTTTGTGCAGTATATGCTTTCGCATCAACTTTTACAGGCAATTCAAATTGGTCGTAAGCTATAATATGACCGATAGGAACAAGCAGTTCTTGTTCTTTCGTTTTTACTTCAAAATTCACAAAATATTCGACTCCAGTTTCCGGCTTAAGATCTGCTACTGGGATTGTAACTACTTTCGATTTTTGTGGAGCCAGTTCTAGTGGTAGAATAGCCTCTTTCATACGAACACCATTTTTGAGTATCTGATACTTTATCTGATATTTAGAAAGATCCGTAAAGTAGAATCTGTTCGTAATTTCAATTTGTCCTTTATCCAAGTCTATTGCCCTGAACCCTATATTCTGATGATTATACTTTACTTCGGCTATGGCAGGATGAGGATTCTGATCGGGTCCGATGATACCATCTGCAACAAAATTACCATCCGACGGCTTATCTATTCCAAAATCTCCACCATATGCAAAGAATGGTTTACCATCTTTGTTTTTAGCGATGATAGCATGATCGATCCACTCCCAGATATATCCTCCTTGCAGATGTGGATATTTGTATATAGCATTCCATTGTCCGTTCAGATCGCCTGTCGAGTTACCCATAGCATGTGCATATTCGGAAGGAACGATTGGTCTGTCTGCCCCTTCTTTGCCTATTTCTTCGAGCCATGCAGCCGAAGGATATTGAGGAACATACATATCTGAGTTCCACTCCCATAAAGCACGCTCGTAACATACAGGGTGGTTCATCAGATTTTTGTCAAGATCCTTAAGTAAGACATACGCATTGTAAAAGTTATAACCGTTTCCGGCTTCGTTCCCCAGCGACCAGATAGTAACACTTGGAAAATTTTTATTCCTCTCGAACATATTTTTAATACGATACAAATGGTTCTCCAGCCAATCGGGATTTTGTCCTAACGTTCCTTTCTTGTTGCCGTCAAGATGCCCTTCCGATCCTTTGCGCATATCATCTTTATATATAGTATAATACATTCCGTGTGATTCGATATTTGCCTCGTCATATACGTATAAACCATATTCATCACACATTTCGTAAAATTTCCTGTCTTGGGGATAATGGGATAAACGGACCGAATTTATATTATTTAATTTCATCAGTTCGAAATTTCTTCGCATTTCTTCGGGAGTCACATAGTGCCCTGTATGTTGACTTACTTCGTGGATATTAACCCCCTTGAGTTTAATTGGCTGACCATTTACATAGAATAGTCTTTGTTTTCTGTCATTTATAATATATTCGCTCTCTTTAATCTCTATACGGCGAAAACCGACATTGAATGGTACTACTTCCTGTACCTTTCCATCTTGCTCTATTGTCATCATCAATTTGTATAGATTTGGATGCTCTGAGGTCCATGTCGCTACATTATTCAATACCGTTTCGAAGCTTACTGTCTTTATTTGATTCCCATTTATACTTAATGTGTTGCATGAGTTTGCGACAGATTTACCTGTTTGATCAAGAAGGCTGTAAGAAACCTTGGCCGTCGAAGGTGATGTATTTGTATTCTTAATATCGATCCCTAGTTTAAATATACCATCCTTATAACTATTGTCCAGTGTCGATACGACCTTAAAGTCATGTATAGATGTTTTGGGTTGTGACCAAAGATAAACATCCCGCTCTATTCCGCTTATACGGAAAAAGTCCTGACACTCGAGGTAAGAGCCTGTGCTCCATCTGAATATTTTAACTACGAGTGTATTTTTCCCTTCTTTAATATATGGGTTTATTAAAAATTCAGCAGGATTTTTAGAGTCTTCACTATATCCTACTTCCTTTCCATTGATATATACGTAAACGCCCGATTTCGCACCGGCTAAATGGATATAAACATCTCTGCCCATCCATTCCGAAGGTATATCTATATCTCTTCTATATACTCCGACTTCATTGTTGTCTGGTAGGAGAGGAGGAGTTGGGTTTCTTGGTTGGAATTCATAACCATGATTGATATAAATCGGCGTACCGAAACCTTGTACTTCCCAGTTACCGGGAACCTTGATGTTATTCCATGTAGATACATCAGTATTCGGATCTGTAATATTATCGGGTAATTTATTATGATTATCAGTATAGTAGAATTTCCATGTGCCGTTCAATAATTGGTAATATTTACTTTTCTCATACTTACGGCTCAGAGCATCATCCCAATTGTCATACGTCATGAAGGAACTACGCGGAGCTTCTTTATTGACACTGAGAATTTTTAAATCTTTCCAATATGGAATGCTTTCTTGCGCAGAAAGCACAACTGTTATTGAGATAAGAAATGAAATTGCAAATAGTTTTTTCATTTTAGTATTCGATTTGGTTCGTATCATGCAGATTTAAGATTATTCAATCGATTCAACCATTTCTAGTAAAATCAGGTATTCCTACTGGTGCATGAATATGCCTTTTCAGTAAGTTAGTATTATAATTATTCCCAACTATTTTACCAGATAAGGTTCTTATTTGTCATGGAACTGTAAATCTAATTTAAATATATTTAATATCATTGTTTTTCTTCTATAATTTGCATCGCCATAACTAATTGTTGAGAATTGTAGTCTCTCTTTCAATTAAACATAGTGTACTATTAAACGAAAAAAAGGAGATTACAGAATTCGTATTCTGCAATTTCCTTTTATATAAATTATAAAGTATTCTTTATTTACTCTTTTATATCTTCCAATCCTTCTCCATAATAGAAGTCAGGATCAAAATCCTCATCTTCGTCAGCCTCCCAATCGTCATCAGAATCATCTAAAGGAAGTCCCTCATCATCATCTTCAAACTCGACAGCTTTAATATCTAAGTTACGATGTGTTATGCTGAAGTCCTTACGGTATTCGCCATCTGCATTAAGCGCATTCCACAGCATATCTTTAAGTTCTGTAAGTCCTTGACCGATAATAGAAGAGATGAAAATGTGTGGAATCTCGGGTAAATCCTGAGCCATTGCTTCCATCAACTCTTCGTCGAGCATATCCGATTTCGATATTGCTAATATTCGACGTTTATCCAACAATTCAGGATTAAACTGTGCTAATTCATTTAGCAATATACGGTATTCCTTGTGGATGTCATCAGCATCAGCCGGAACTAAAAATAACAACAATGAATTACGTTCGATATGACGTAAAAAGCGTAGACCAAGTCCTTTTCCTTCACTTGCACCTTCTATAATACCTGGTATATCAGCCATTACAAAAGACTTGTAATCACGATAGCTTACAATCCCGATATTAGGTACGAGTGTAGTAAACGGATAATTTGCAATTTTAGGTTTTGCTGAAGTTACAACAGACAGTAGTGTCGATTTACCAGCATTAGGGAAACCAACCAAACCTACGTCGGCCAGTACTTTCAGTTCGAAAATTACTCTTCGTTCCTGAAATGGCTCACCCGGTTGTGCATAACGAGGCGCTTGATTTGTAGGAGTTTTGAAGTGATTGTTCCCAAGACCTCCACGACCACCTTTCAACAAGATTACTTCTTGTCCATCTTCGGTTACATCACAAAGGTATTCACCGGTTTCGGCATCATAAGCAACTGTACCACATGGTACTTCGATCACTTTAGAGTCGCCACTTTTTCCCGAACTTGTTCGGCGGCTACCACTTTCGCCATGACCTGCTAAAATATGACGCTGATATTTAAGGTGTAATAATGTCCAGAAATTACGATTGCCTCGAAGGATTATATCACCTCCATCACCTCCGTCACCTCCATCGGGACCTCCTTTTGGAATATATTTTTCGCGGCGGAAATGAGTAGAACCTCTACCTCCTTTTCCCGAACGACAGTATATTTTGACGTAATCAATAAAATTTGATTCTCCCATTTTGAAGCTAATTATTTATGAAATTCTTATGCCGAAAAAAGGAAGTTATAAGAGAAATATTCCTTATAGCCTCCTCTGTTCTATACGTATTTCGTATTATTTTACTTTGTCTACAGCTTCTGAAATACGGGCAAAAATCTCTTCGACAGTTCCCATACCTTTAATTGAAGCCAATTTACCTGTTTTTGTATAATGATCTTTCAGTGGAGATGTTTGATTTTTGTAAACATCCAGACGAGACTTGATAGTCTCGAGGTTATCATCAGAACGTCCTGATAATTGTCCGCGTTTGATTAAACGATCGATCAATTCGGGTTCTTCAACTTCTAAGCTAACCACTACAGATATCTCTTGTCCTCTGTCTTTAAGCATTTGCTCTAATGCCTCTCCTTGAGGTAAAGTACGAGGAAAGCCATCGAAAATAACTCCTGCTGCATCTTTTTTGCTGTCCAAAACATTCGCTAGCATACCGATAACAACTTCGTCAGGAACCAATTGTCCTTTTGAAATATATCCCTCAGCCAATTTACCTAGTTCTGTTCCGTTCTTCATCTCTGCACGTAAAACGTCTCCCGTAGAGATATGTGCCAGATTGTACTTTTTAATCAGATTTTCGCTTTGAGTTCCTTTTCCTGAACCCGGAGCTCCAAAAATTATAATATTCAACATGATATATTTATTTTAGCTTTTAATTTTATAAATATTGGGATAGTTCCGTCCATATCCATCGCAATCCAATCCATAGCCTACTATGAAATCACTCGGTATCTCTAATGCCACATAGTCGAGTTGTACCTTAGTTTTCAAGGCATCTGGCTTAAGAAGTAAAGTCACTACTTTTATTTCAGCAGGCTTTTGAGCGGTTAATTGCTCAAGCATACGCGACATCGTATATCCGGTGTCTACAATATCTTCTACAATGACCACAGTGCGACCTGTTATGTCTTCTTCGAGACCGCATATCTCCTTTATTTTTCCGGTAGATTCGGTTCCGTCGTACGAAGACATTTTCACGAATGATACTTCCAATGGAATCGACACTCGCTTCATAAGCTCCGAAGCAAACATGAAAGAGCCATTGAGTACACATATAAATAAAGGATTTTTATCCTTCAGATCGTCACTAATCTTCTGCGCAATGTTATCAATTGCTATTTCTATTGTTTCCTGCGTTAAGAATAGTTCGAATTCTTTATCCTTAATCTTGACACTTTTCATGAGCGAGTTATCTTAATTTAGATTTCCAAACTGCAAAAGTAGTATAAATCACTCAATTGTCGGCTACAAAATCATTTTTTAATGAATGGATATAGCCATATTAGAAATGCTGCGACACGATATAAAAAAATAGCATCGGGTTTTCCGATGCTATTTTTTGTATAATTATACGAAATGCCTGTTATTTGATCTCGTTCAGCATATCTACTTTTCCTTCGTCAACCAATTTTAAAATTAGTTCTCCGAATAATGTATTTTGCCAAGCGAACCATTCGCGTGTAAATTTAGCAGGATCATTTTTGTGGAAAGATTCATGAATGAATCCGGTGTTATTGTCTGTTGCCAATATCATCTTCACACAATTTTGTATTTCTTTATCATCTTGGCTCGTGAATGCTTTCATCATAATACTCATTGGCCAGATCATATCATAACCAATATGTGGTCCGCCGATACCTTCGCCCGCTGTTCCTTTAAAGAAATAAGGGTTGCTGTCACTCCAAACAAAATTACGGGTATTTTGATAGATTGGATCATTTACATCTACATCACCCAAATAAGCAAGAGCTAATAAACTAGGTACATTTGCGTCATCCATCAATAATTGGTTACCAAAACCATCTACTTCGAAAGCATAGATTTTACCAAATTTAGGGTGATTGTGCACTGCATAAGTTTTCAATGCAGTTTCTACCTCAGCAGCTAGATCAGTACATTCTTTAGCAAGAACTGTATTTTTATTAACTTCTGTCAATATTTCAGCAGCTTTGCGTAACGATGTTACAGCAAAAAAGTTGGAAGGTACAAGGAATTGGAATGTAGTAGCATCATCCGAAGGACGGAAAGCCGAAACGATCAAGCCAACAGGTTTAACAGGTGTTCCCAGTCCTTTATTCGGAAGAGTGTCGTATGCACTGGATGTCACACGCATAAACGAATATGGTCCTACACCATCTTTACGTTGTTGAGTTTTGAATGTTTCCAATACTTTAGTGATTGCTTGTATCCACTCTTCACCGAATACGCTCGAATCGCCTGTTGTTTTCCAATAGTGGTAAGCAAGGCGGATAGGATAGCACAAAGAATCGATTTCCCATTTACGCTCGTGAAGCTCAGGAATCATATCTGTCATATCAGACATCCATTCGCCACCTACAGGGCCATCATTGAATGCATTGGCATACGAGTCTATATTGATACACTTGAACTGGCGGTTGATAACGCCGGCAAGCATTTTTTTCAATTTTTCGTCTTTGTTGGCAAGCTGAACATAAGGCCATACCTGGGCACCCGAGTCACGTAGCCACATAGCATGTATATCTCCTGTATAAACGAATGTATCGTCTTTACCGTCCAATACACGGTAATGAACCGTAGTGTCTAGTGTATTCGGAAAACAGTTTTCGAACATCCAAGCCAGTTTAGGATTGGTCAATAGTTTCTTAACACGAACTATTTCACTTTCTACCTCTTTCGACTCGAATAATCTTTTCGATAAATCAGGACGATTGGTTGTATAGGCTGATGTGGTAGATACTGTAGTGTTATCTTTTGCCATTACGTAGTCAGAAGCTTGTATATTTCCTCCTGCTAATAGTGCCGCAGCCATAGCACACAAACCGATGTGTTTTGTGGCACGATTTTTTTTAGATTTCATAGATTAATTAATGTTGATTTTAGATGTTAAATTTAAAATTGAGCTAAATATACAACATTATCGTGAATTACAAAAAAGGAGGGTGTGTCATAAGTAAAAATACACTGTAAAAGTGTTACACTCTTTTGTCATTCTGAACGAAGTGAAGAATCCCGATATTCCATAATAGATCATTCTCTTCGTTCAGGATGACAGAATCATACGAGAAATTACTTATGACATGTCCTCTTTATAATATGTTAATCTTTGATTATTTTTCGGTCAGATATGTTTCTTCGTAAGGTTGTACAATTACCCAGCCATCGCCTTCGAATTGCATTTGGAAACTTTCGCCGCTACCTCTTCCGATAAATGTTTTGAAAGATACATCTGTTTTCATTTTTGGAGTCAGATTGCCAGACCAGGCTACTGTTGCATTAGGATCGGTAAACACAGGCTTACCGGGTTTAACCAACAAAGTTAAAGGGTCGCCATGTGTAGTGATGGCAACATGTCCTGTTCCGTTAAGGCGTACCTGAAAAAGACCGCCACCCATAATGCTTGCTACACTCTTCATCATCTTAACATCCGATTGAATAGCAGCTTCGTGTGCTAATATATCGTTTCCGTTAACGTTGATTGCTTCATTTTCGAGATACAGAATTCTTATCTTTTTGGCAAGGTCTGCTACATATACGCGTCCGGTACCTGCCGTTTTCATCATAGATGTACCTTCACCGGATACTGCTTTCTTCAAAAGGTTTCCAATACCTTTGCTTAACATACCCTCCCGTTCAAACTTAACGTTACCGTCGTAAGCTACCATAGCTCCTTTTTTCAACATAACGGTTTGATTATTTAAATTAAGTTCCAGCAGGTATGCTTTTTCTAATTGGAAAAAATCGTTTTTGGATTCATCTTGTGCAGTTTCTTCGATGAATGCTTTAATAGAATACTTGTTCATAAATTTGTGTTTAGTTTTAATTATCAAAAGTGTGCAATTGATAAGTGCAAATATAGTTAATAATCCCCAAAAGCGTTCGTATTTACTACGGATTTCATATTTTTACAATCTATATATCACTTTAAATCTAAATAACGAATAATGAGAAAAATATTACTTTTCGTTTCCACACTCCTGCTGAGTGCTTCATCTTTATATGCGTCGATAGACGACCCGGTAGAATATGTGTTGCCCAGAATGGGAACACAATCTAATTTTGCCTTATCTACCGGCAATTTGTATCCTTACATTTCGAGACCGTGGGGTATGAACTCGTGGACTCCTCAAATGGGACAAATGGGTAACGGATGGACATATACTTATGGAGGAGTATATCCCGATGGGAAGTTTGAACAAAAGATAAGGGGTTTTAAACAAACTCATCAACCTAGTCCGTGGATAAACGATTATGGTCAGTTTTCGATTATGCCCATAACAGGGAAAAAGGTTTTCGATCAAAATGAGCGTGCCAGTTGGTTCTCTCACAAAACAGAAGAAGCCAAACCATATTATTACAGTGTTTATCTTGCCGATCATGATGTGCATACTGAGTTTGCACCGACAGACAGATCGTGTATCTTTAGATTTACTTATCCCCAAAACGATAATTCTTATGTTATAATAGATGCTTTCGACAAAGGATCTTATGTGAAAGTTGTACCCGAAAAAAGAATGATAGTAGGTTACTCCACTAAAAATTCGGGTGGTGTACCTGATAATTTCAAAAACTATTTTTTAATTCAATTCGATAAAGAATTTACATCAGCGGATATTGTTTCCGAAGGAAATATTTTAGATAAGGTTTCAGGACAACAAGGCAATCATGTAGGCGCAATCATAGGCTTTAAGACCAAAGACGGTGAGCAGATCAATGCACGCGTTTCATCATCATTTATCAGCGCCGAACAAGCTGAAATAAACCTGAAAGAATTAGGTTCTAAATCGTTAGACCAAGTTGCTCAGGAAGGTAAGGAGGTTTGGAATAAAGAATTAGGTAAAATAGAAGTTTCGGGCGGAAGTATCGATCAATATCGTACTTTCTATACATGCCTGTACCGTTCTCTATTGTTCCCACGTAAGTTTCATGAAATAGACGCCAAAGGAAATACGGTTCATTATAGTCCATACAACGGACAAGTTCTACCCGGATTTATGTACACCGATACTGGTTTCTGGGATACGTTTCGTTGCTTGTTCCCGTTCCTTAACCTGATGTATCCGACTGTGAATGCAGAGATACAAGAGGGGCTGGTTAATACATATAAAGAAAGTGGTTTCTACCCCGAATGGGCTAGTCCGGGACATCGTAGCTGTATGATTGGAAACAATTCGGCTTCGGTATTAGCTGATGCTTATCTGCAAGGTGTAAAGGTGAAAGATACAAAAGCATTGTGGGAAGGAATTGTACACGGAACTAATAATGTTCATCCGAAGGTATCATCGACAGGCAGATTGGGACATGAATTCTACAATAAGCTAGGTTATATACCTTGTGATACAAATATCAGACAAGATGCTTCGCGTACGTTGGAATATGCATACAATGACTGGACTATCTATAAATTAGGAGAGGCTCTAGGTCGTCCTAAAAAAGAAATTGATATTTATGCGAAAAGAGCATTGAATTATAGAAATCTATATGATGCTGAAACTAAATTAATGCGCCCTAAATTATTAGATGGAACATTCAATCAAGATTTTGATCCGAAGGTATGGGGACGTTCGTTTACCGAAGGAAATAGCTGGCATTACTCGTGGGCTGCATTGCACGACCCTCAAGGGAATATAGATCTGATGGGTGGGGAGAAGGTATATGTAAATATGCTGGACTCTATCTTCAAAATGTCGCCTACTTTTGGTGAGAACAATAAGCGAATGATTCACGAAATGCGTGAAATGCAAATAATGGGTATGGGGCAATATGCACACGGAAACCAGCCAATACAACACATGACCTATCTGTATAATTATGCAGGTGAGCCGTGGAAGTCGCAACATTGGGTGCGTAAGGTAATGGACAAACTCTATTCGCCGACAGCCGATGGCTATTGTGGCGATGAGGATAATGGTCAGACTTCGGCTTGGTATGTGTTCTCTGCTTTAGGTTTTTATCCTGTTTGTCCGGGTAGTGGCGAATATATTATCGGTACTCCGTTATTTAAGAAAACGGTTTTACACCTTGATAATGGTAATACAGTAAATATAGAAGCTCCGAATAACAGTCCTGAAAATTTCTACATAGAAGCGATCAACGTCAATGAGCAGCCATATTCTAAGAATTATTTTGTAATAGCAGATATGAAAAAAGGAATGGATATCTATTTTAATATGAGTGATACTCCTAACAAAAACAGAGGAACAAGTAAAGCCGATGCTCCTTATTCATTCACAAATGAATTGAAAAAGAAGTAAGAAGATTAAATTAAATATAAGGAAAGGCTCAACACATTTGTGTTGAGCCTTTTTTATTGCTGCGCTGCTTATTTATGATAATTAACTCTATAGTGTAACATTGGTTACGAATATCTAGCTATCAACCTCTTAACTTTACTTTTTTAATTTCAAAATATTAATGATATGAACGATATATTTAAAAAAGGAGCTATTCTTGATATGGCTCAATTAGTTGACTATTCGGAAAGTGGCGTAATCAGCAAACAAGTATTGAAAAGTAATGCGGGGAACATCACTTTGTTTTCTTTTGATAAGGGACAGGGATTGAGCGAACATACTGCCCCATTCGATGCAATGGTACAGGTACTGGATGGTGAAGTGGAAATAAAGATAGGAGGGTCTCCTTTTGTTCTGAAAAAAGGAGAAACTATTATTATGCCGGCGAATATTTCACATGCGCTGTTTGCAACAGAAAGGTTTAAGATGCTATTAACAATGATAAGGGGATAATTGTCATGAGTGAAATAATAAACAATTCGCAAAAAAGAAAAGAGCTTCTTAAGCACTTGATACTTCAATTGCATAATAATGAAGCTCCGGAGGTTGTAAAAAAACGTCTGATCGAGATTCTACACTCTATACCTTATAACGAAGTGGTAGAGGTAGAACAGGAATTGATAGCAGAGGGATTGCCCGAAGAAGAAATACTGCGTCTTTGCGATATACATACTGCTGTACTAGATGGCAGCATAGATGTATCTGCAGCGAAAAGTGTGCCGGCAGGCCACCCCGTAGATACCTTCAAACAAGAAAACCGTGCGTTGGAAGAGTGTATTGCCAAGGCTAAAATACTATTTGATAAAGGGAATAAATTAAAAGAAGATGAAGTAAAAGAATACCTTCTTCAACTTAAGGGTATCTTCAATAGTTTATCGGATGTAGATAAACATTACAAGCGTAAAGAGTATCTGTTATTTCCGTTTCTGGAAAAAGCTGGAATCACAGGACCACCCAAAGTGATGTGGGGGAAACACGATCAAACCCGAGAGCTATTAAAATCTGCACACGAAGTATTATCTGCCGAAGGGAATACCTCTGTTGATGAAATACCGACTTTAATAATGCTTATCCTTCTGCCTGCCATCGAAGCTATTGAAGGTATGATAATGAAAGAAGAGGAAATTCTCCTTCCTATGAGTTTGGATACATTGCAGGATGAAGATTGGTATCAAATTTATAAAGAGACCCTCGAGTTTGGATTTTGCTTATATGATCCTCAAACAGAATGGAAGCCCGAAAATGTGGAAAACGATTCACCTACATATTTGCAAGGAGATGCTATCCGTTTATCTTCGGGAAGCTTTGCGATGAAAGAACTCGAAGCATTGTTCATCACCTTGCCTATCGATATTACGTTTGTGGATAAGGATGATAAAGTAAAATTCTTTTCGCATAGCCCCAAACGCGTATTCGATCGTAATCGGTCTATCATAGGGCGTGATGTCCGTTTGTGCCATCCTCCTGGTAGTGTTCATATAGTAGAACAAATCATCAATGATTTTAAAGAAGGAAAGGAAAACAAGGCTGCTTTCTGGATATCTTCATTCAAAGGGCGTTTTGTATATATTGAATACACAGCACTAAGGGGACGGGATAATGAATATTTAGGAGTAATTGAAGTAACTCAGGATATTACCGAACTGAGACAATTGGAGGGAGATCAACGGCTATTATCCTATGCAAAAAATTAAAAGATGGATATAAACTTACATACAAAAGTTGCGGATCTGTTATTTGCATATCCTCAATTGGAAGGAAAGCTTTTGGAGTTATCTCCGAGATTTGGCAAGCTTCAAAACCCGATCTTACGTCGCACGGTAGCTAAAATGACCTCGTTGCAGCAAGCGGCTAAGATTGCGGAGATCTCTCCGGGTCTTATGATACAAAGCCTGAGAGAAGCTGCCGGCTTACTGGAAGAATATGATGAGCTAGAGGATAACAATAATGAATATTCGACAAACCCTCCGCTGTGGTTCAATAAAGAGAATATTAAAATATTCTTTGATGCCTGTCCTATTATCGATGCAGGGAAAAGTCCAATGCAGACGATATTGAAATTAGCATCAGAACTAAACGGAGAGGAGATATTACAAATTAAAGCACCATTCAGGCCTATTCCTATAATAGATATTCTCAAGTCGCAGGGTTATGAAGTGTGGTGTTATCAGAATGATAATTTTTTCAAAAAAACAAATTAAGAAAAAATAAGTGGCCAGTAAAAGTAACGTTCAATATGTAATATATTGAACGTTTTATTTTTAACTTTGTTTGTCTACATGTTAAATCTAAATACTAAACTATGAAACATTTAATTACTTTGAGGAAAAGTATTCTGCTCGTCTTTGCCATCTGTTTTTCGGCAGGGATAGCAAGTATAAATGCTCAGAACTATGAATTGAAATCTCCGAATGGAGAAATAAAAGTAGCAGTTAAACTGAGTGACAAAATCTACTATTCTATTTCTTATGAAAATGAAGAATTACTTAATGACAATTATCTGAAACTCGACCTGAAAGGGGAATCGTTAGGTGCCAATCCTAAGTTGGCAAATCAAAAGCGCAGTAGCGTAAATGAAAATTTAAAGCCTATTGTTCCGCTAAAGTATTCTACAGTAAAAAATCAGTATCATTCTCTTTTACTTAATTTTAAAGGAAACTATTCGGTAGAGTTCAGAGCTTTCGACGATGGTATAGCCTATCGTTTTATTACGAATAAGAAAATGGAAGTTGAGGTATTGAATGAAGATTTTGCAATCAATTTTCCAGGTAATTACCTTGCACATGTACAACAACCCGGAGGATTCAAAACAGCGTACGAAGAGCCATATACGCATGTTCAAACATCCGAATGGAAACCGACGGATAAAATGTCTACCTTGCCGATATTAATTGATACAAAGAAGCAATATAAAATACTGATCTCAGAATCTGATCTATCCGATTATCCGTGTATGTTTCTTAAAGGTACAGGCTCGAATGGTATGCATTCTACTTTCCCCAAGACTCCCCTCGAATTTGGAGAAGACGGAGACCGAAGTCTAAAGATATTGAAAGAGGCCGACTATATCGCTAAAACAAGTGGTGCTAGGAACTATCCTTGGAGGTATTTTGTTATCACAAAAGACGATAGACAGATTATCGAAAACACTATGACATACAAACTGGCAAGTAAAAGTGTGTTGCAGAATACAGCTTGGATAAAACCCGGACAAGTAAGTTGGGAATGGTGGAACGATGCGTCGCCTTATGGGCCGGATGTAAATTTTGTTTCCGGTTACAACTTAGATACCTATAAATATTATATCGATTTTGCTTCAAAATTTGGTATCCCTTATATCATTATGGATGAAGGTTGGGCAAAAACGGTATTCGATCCATATACACCGAATCCGAAAGTGGATGTACATGAACTTATCCGTTATGGAAAAGAAAAGAATGTAGGTATCGTTCTTTGGCTGACATGGTTATGTGTAGAAAATAATTTTGAACTATTCAAGACATTCCAAGAATGGGGAGTCAAAGGACTGAAAATCGATTTTATGGATCGCAGCGATCAGTGGATGGTAAATTACTACGAACGTGTCGCAAAAGAAGCTGCTAAATATGAACTGTTTGTTGATTTCCACGGGTCATTCAAGCCGGCGGGATTGGAATATAAATATCCGAATATATTATCGTATGAAGGCATACGAGGTATGGAACAAATGGGTGGAGCAACTCCCGACAATAGTATTTATTTTCCATTTATGCGGAATGCTGTTGGTCCGGCAGACTATACTCCGGGAGCAATGATCAGCATGCAGCCCGAAGTATATTGTGGTAACAGACCGAACTCGGCAAGTATAGGTACACGCGCATACCAACTGTCTTTATTTGTGATTCTGGAAAGCGGATTGCAAATGCTGGCAGATAACCCGACTCTTTATTACAGAAATGAAGATTGTACTAAATTTATCACCCAAGTGCCTACCACATGGGATGAAACAAAGGCTTTAGTTGCCGAAGCAGGGGAGATTGCAATAGTGGCTAAGCGTAAAGGCGATAAATGGTTTATTGGTGGTATGACTAATAATAAAGAAAAAGAAAGAAATATAGAAATCAGCCTTGACTTTCTGAATCAGGGAAAATCCTACAAAATGACTTCTTTCGAAGATGGTATCAATGCCGGACGTCAGGCAATGGATTATAGGAGAAAAGAATCGCAGGTACGTAATGGCGATAAAATACAAATAAAGATGGTGCGTAACGGCGGATTTGCTGCTGTAATAGAATAATTTTAATCAAAACTGAAGAGGGTGTGTCACAAGTAATCTTTCGTATGATTCTGTCATCCTGAACGGAGAGAAGGATCTCCCAATCAAGAGTCGGGATTCTTCTCTCCGTTCAGAATGACAAAAGAGTGTAACACTTTTACAGTATATTTTACTTATGATATACTCTCTTCATTTTTTCTATATAGAGATTTATTCAAGCCTTATCGGCAGGATATACAACACCGATTTGTTTTCTTATCTCGTCTATTATCTCCATTGTGATGAGGGAGTTTTCGTGGCTGTTGATTTCAGATTCCCGTTTACCGGATTTCACCAGATTTATGAATTCGGATATTTCGTAATAAAATTCATTTTTTTCGATCGGACGACTAATAACATCTTCTTTACCGTCTCGACTCTTTAAAGTAACGTGGCTGATAATATTTACTCTATCCAATGTTATAGTGCCATCCTCGCCTTGTATCTCGGTTGGTAAAGCAGAGTCTGCTATTTTTGAATACAGTACGGTTGCATTCATTCCTTCGTATTCGAAATTTATTGCACCTTGTCCGTCTGCACCTGTAGATAACATAAGACCTGTGGCACTTATTTTACTTGGTCGGCCAAACAAGACTACCATCGGATAGATTGTATATACACCTAAATCCATCACTGCACCATTCGATAAAGCAGGATCGAAAGCATTCATAAGCACGCCTTCTTTTAGGCTGTCGTACCGGGTCGAATACTGGCAATAGCACGAAAAATAGCGACGAAGAACTCCTACATCTTTTACATGCTTCCTTACAGAAAGGAAGTTAGGTGTCAGTGTCGGCTTCATAGCTTCCATTAGTGTAACGTTATATTTCTCCGATGCTTCGATCATGGCTTTTACTTCCCGCACATTCGATGCAAAAGGTTTCTCACATAACACATGTTTACCGTGTTGCATAAAAATAATGCTTTGCGGTGCGTGAAGAGAATTCGGCGAAGCTATATATACGGCATCGATCAACGGACTGGCTGCCATTTCTTCCAACGAAGTGAATGTATGCGGCACATTATGCTTTGCCGCAAACTCATCTGCCCGTTCCTGTGTACGGGAATAGATAGCTACAAGATCGAAACGGGGATCGAGACATGCTCCGGCCAACACTTTATCAACAATGTAGTTAGAGCCAACAATTCCAAAACGTAATTTAAAAGATTTAGACATAGTCGTAATTATATAATTAATATCATTTCACAGTAGCAAGCCTGCCATACATTTCTACCATCGCTGCCTGAGTCAAGAGCCATATTGAAGCATCTTTTTGTTGTCCGCTCCAGTCGGTACTAAATAAACCGTTTTCGTCACGGGAATGTTCCCAGGCATAATCCATATTTTTTTTGAAGGCGTTTATATATATCGGATTGTGATCTACATTATAAAGCTCGATGAAGCCGCGAAGCATAACTGCGGTGAACCAGATATTTCCTTTATTCAATAAACAGAATTGTTCACCTTTAGCCCCTTTAAAGTCATGAAAGAAGTAATTATAACATGCTGTTGCCAGATTTTGGGCATCTGTCAGATACTTATCCTCGCCTGTAGCTTTGTATAGTAGTACAGCTGCTTGCATCATTTGGCCACTGTTATATGCAAATTTCGCTTTGCCTATTTTTCCATCTAATCTGATGTTGTCAAAATATAAATTATCAGTTGGATCTTGCAGATTTTTCTGCGTCCATTCGTACAGATCTTTTCCCGAATATAAATAAGCACGGTCTTTAGTCGCTGCAAATAACTTAAGGGCAAAAACAGCTCCCGGAGCATTAGAGCAAGTATTTTTGGATTCTCTCTTTTGCTCACACCAGTAGATGCCGCCACCTAATTTGTCGTCCATACCGCTTGCTACAAAATCCCAGATAAGTTTAGCCTTATCCAGATATTTTTGCTCTCCTTTCATCATGTATGTATCTGTGAAATCGATTCCCAGCCAAACATTATCATCATAGAAGCGATCTGATTCGGGTGCGGAATTGATATAGGAAGCATATCCGGAAGGATCTCTCTTTTGGTCGAAGTATTCTTCCAGTCCGGGTAATACTTTAGTATCCAGTATCTCTTTATATTTATCATTGTCAGTAGCTTCCAGTATTGCATTAACTGCCGAGAATGTACCCGAATAAGGCCATAGGTAAGAATATTGATTTGGAACGGCTTGGTCGTCCGATGCGAGATAAGTAGCCGTGTATTTATCATCAAAAGGGTAATTTTCCCGTAATAAATTTGTGCCTTGAACAGCATATTTAGCGTAAAGGGATTCTAATGCAACCTGTGCTCTTTCGTGATTGGCGTTTACACTTGTTTTTTCTTTTTTTAATTCAAAACTAGAGAATAAAATTAGGCATGCTAATGATACATAGATAGGAACGTGTTTCATTTAGATTTTATATTTATTAGAATTAATAAGGTATTGCATGCAAATTTACCTATTTAATAAAGATATTAGGTTAGATAAATGATACTAAATCCTTAAAAAATAAAAAAATGGCTTTATTGTGAGAGCTTCTTTTTCTGTCTTACTTCTTTAATAAGCAGATAGATGGGTTATTATTCGATAAATTTTTCTAATAACCCCCATTTTGGTGCGTTATTCAATTTTCTTTTGGTCTATACTTTGCCTTGTTAGCTAACAGCAAATGTACTAATAAGCATAATGTAACAAATATTGAACCGACAACTACGACTCCATTCCATCCGTAAGACTCCCATGCTTTGCCGCCGACAAAAGTACCGAAAGCACCACCGACAAAATAAGAGACCATATAGACCGTGTTCAACCGATTTGTAGCTTCGGGATGAGTCGAAAATACGATTGTCTGATTGGTTACATGCATTCCTTGTAATCCCATGTCGAGGAAGACAATACCAAGTATTAGTCCCGTGTATGTCATTCCGAAAATGCCGAATACCAACCACGAAAGAATCATAAGAGAGCAACCGATGGCTACCAGATAATTTTTCTTAATCTTACCGGAGAAATATCCGACCAGCGAAGCAGCTAATGCTCCTGCAATGCCAACAAGACCCAAAAGTCCTGCAACATCGCTCCCCACATGAAAAGGTTCTTGTTCTAAGTGGAAAGTCAGCGTAGTCCAGAAGATAGAGAATGAGCCGAAGCCTAATGCTCCGCGTAATGAAGCCAGACGAAGGCTGGGTATTGTTTTTGCATAATAAAGAATAGAACTCATTAGCTGGCTATATGTACCCCTGAATGTTGATTGCATATTAGGTAATAATATGGCGATAAGTACACCTAGCACAACAGTTAGTCCTGCGGCAATAAGAAACACCTCGCGCCAACCAAGATATTCACCAAGTACACCGCTAAATACACGGGAAGCTAAGATACCGATCAATAAACCGCTCATAACCTGAGCCACATTCTTATCTCTGTCTTTCGGTGCGGATAACTGTGCTGCGATAGGCACAAATATTTGAGGAACGACGGAAGTCAAGCCAATGAAAAAGCTGGCTACCAGCATCACTTTTAAAGTCGGACTGAAAGCAAATACAATCAATGATAATAAGATGAACACAAAATCAATCAGAATAATCTTTTTGCGCTTAAACATATCTCCTAGTGGTATGATAAGCAATAAACCAGCAGCATAACCAATCTGTGTAAACATAGCAACTCTACTTGTAGCAGCCTCCGATTCGCCAAGTTCTTTTGCAATCATACCCAACAGTGGCTGATTGTAATAATTATTAGCTACAACCAGACCTGCTCCGATTGTCATCAGCCAGAGGGTTGTTCTCGATAAATGTTGTTGATTACCAGATTCGTATAGAGAATTCATATAAATATAATCAGTTCGTTTTATTCTGAATAAGGAGTATTTAATATCCAATTCCTTACCATTTCTTTATCCATTATCTTACCAATAACTCTGTACTTCGAGTCATTTAATGGATTCCTGCCACTCAGGGGTTCAGACATTACCCCTATTTGAGGTCTATAATAGTTGGTATGTACAAAGGCGATTTTGCCATTCCGATAATAAATATATCCTACATGACTATCAAGTCCGACAATATATAAACCTTCACCTCCAACTTTGATATAATCAACTATATCTGTCATTGGTGCTTTGTGAAACCGCTTAATATCGTTGGAGACTTTTTTAATTAAATATTCGGAAGCCTGCTGTGCCCATTTGATTCGTGGAATATCGAATCCCATATCCTTAAGTGTCGTTGTCACAAAATAACCGCAGGCAATATTTCCTTCTTTGGGAACCTTACTATGACCGTGAAAAGCCCATGGCGTACCATACCATGCTTTGAAGTATTGATCGGAAATATCAAGCAAATATTCTTGTGCATTTATAATGATACTATCTTGCTTGACTTTATTCCCATCACAACTATTATAGAGTTTTCGAAAATCGTCCCGCTTGTTTGAGGCATCTGCTTTGAGATCATCGTACGAAACTAAAACTTCATCTTCAATTATCTCTTCTTTGAGAGAGTTCGATTGAACTTCCACTTCCTCTTTTTGAATTTTGGAAGAACAAGATAAAATCAGAAATAGTAATAATAAAGGAATAGAATACCTCATTTATGTTTTTTAGTCAATGAATCGTTTTGTAATATCTCCAAAAGCATCTATCCGTCTATCACGGAAGAATGGCCACATACGACGGACAGCTTCGGAACGTTTGATGTCTATATCTACAATCTGTATTTCTTCTTTATCATTAGAGCCATTCCACAATATTTCGCCCTGAGGCCCTGCAACGAAGCTATTGCCCCAGAAAGTAATACCGTTTGTTTGACCCGAAGGATCAGGCTCATATCCTGTGCGGTTCACCGATACGACGTGTAGGCCATTGGCAACAGCATGTCCACGTTGTGAAATTACCCAAGCCCCCAATTGACGATTCTTTTCGTCTTCTGTGTCTGTCGATTCCCAACCGATAGCAGTCGGATAGATTAATAAATCGGCACCGGCCATAGCCATGAGGCGGGCAGCTTCGGGATACCATTGATCCCAACATACCAATACGCCTAATTTGCCAACAGATGTTTCGATAGGCTTAAATCCGATATCACCGGGAGTGAAATAAAATTTCTCATAGTATGCAGGATCGTCGGGAATATGCATTTTGCGATATTTCCCTGCAATTGAGCCATCTTTTTCTATTACAACTGCCGTATTGTGGTATAAACCCGGAGCACGTCGTTCGAATAGAGAAAGAACAATCACAATACCCAATTTTTTAGCCAGTAATCCAAATTCGTCAGTCGAAGGACCGGGAATTGTTTCTGCTAAATCAAATATATCAGGGTCTTCTATCTGGCAGAAGTAAAGAGAGTTATGTAATTCTTGTAAGACAACCAACTGAGCACCTTGCTTAGCTGCTTGTTGTATCTTATCTTTTAGATTCTTCTTATTTAATTCTATATCAGATGTATTGATCTGTTGTACTAATCCTATTTTCATGGAGATAATCTTTTGTTTATTAGATAAAACCTTCCGGATACTGCATTGTTATGCAATGTAACGATCCGTGTTGGCGTATTAATGAAGTGCACTCTATGCCTACGACCTCTCTTGTCGGAAATGCCTGCTGCAATTGCTTACGAGCTTCTTCGTCTTTCTCTTTATTATTATAGAAGGGGAGAAGAACAACTTCGTTCATTATAAGGAAATTGGCATAAGTTGCCGGTAGCCGCTGTCTATCCTCATCATATACGGGTTTGGCCATTGGTAGAGGAATCAATTTATATGGTTTGCCTTTATAATCGACAAACGTTTTTAGTTGTTTCTCCATTTTGGATAGAGCATCATAATGCACATCTTCTTTATCTTCACATTTTACATAGGCGATAGTATGCGCATCGCAAAACCGAGCCAATGTATCTATATGGCTATCCGTATCATCACCTTCTAAAAAGCCATGATCGAGCCACAAAACCCGATCGAGTCCAAAAGACTTTTTCAAAGATTTTTCTACCTCGTCTTTGGATAGATAAGCATTTCTGTTTGGCGATAATAGACATTCCGATGTAGTGAGCAAAGTGCCCTCGCCATCCGATTCTATTGCTCCTCCTTCTAATACAAAGTCTTTCCTGTTTATGAATTTAACCTCAGGATTGAATATATTATGAGCAGAAAGACCTCTATTGATCTGATTGTCGTAGTTGGCGATAAATTTCATTCCCCAACCGTTAAATGTAAAATCATATATACTGTTATCTCCGTCCTTAATAACAGAGATACCGCCATGATCGCGTGCCCAGGTATCATTTGTATCAAGTTGAGCTAATATAAGATTGTTGAAATGTTCCTTTACCCCTTGCAGCTCAAATTTCACCAACTCCGCATTGTGGCAAACAACAATCAGCTTTTGTCTTTTTAATATTTCGGATGCAATATTTACATAGCAGGCAGTTACTTCTTCTATCATGTAACTCCAATCGGTATTGCCATGAGGCCATGTAAGTTGAATAGCACTCTGAGGATACCATTCGGCAGGGAAAAGTATAGAATGAGCCATATATTACTGAATTAAGGTCATAGACCCGGTTGTTATTTTTTTCTAGAACAAAGGTACAATTAATTACTTTATTACTCCACCAGTTAACATTCTTCCTGAATTAATAGTTTGACGGCGAGCCGAGAAAAACATATTCGGATTAGAGAGTGTACATAATTCTGCGACCTCTATATTTTGAGAAAGAATACCTATTTCTAACAATTGAATTTTGTTGGCTTCCCACAAATTGATGTGCAATTTATTTGTTTCCGCATTGCGGTACGATATTGTAGACAGATTGAAGCCTCCTAGAATAAACGCTTCTCCTACTTCATCGCCCACCTCGAAGCAATCGGGAGAAATAGAAGGAGCGATGCCAACTAACAGTTCGCACGGACTACAGCCATAGTCTGCTATCATCTTTTCTCCGGTTTTAGCAGCAATACGCGCAACAGTTCCTTTCCATCCGGCATGAATAGTTGCAAGGATTTCCTTATCGGGGTCGAATATCAAAAGAGGAACACAGTCTGCAGTTGTTATTCCGATACCGATATGCTTCTTATTGGTGATAATTGCGTCAACACCATTGAGCTTTTGTTGCTTTTCTTCATCGGACAAATCGAGAAAGCTCTGATTTATATCCAGTATTTTATCACCATGTGTTTGATAAGGAATGAACACATTTTCTGGCAAAACATTGAGAACCTTGGCTAGTCGTCCTCTGTTTTCATATACATCTTCACAATTGTCTCCCGAATAAAGACTGAGGTTAAGAGTTGAATAAGCATCCTTGCTTATCCCTCCATGTATGGTTGTTGAGAAATGACAGATATTTTCGGAGGGAAAAGAACTGAATTGAAGTAACTCAATACCATTTTTGTTTATTTGTTCCATTATGGCGCATTAAAAAAGCAAAATATTGCTAAAATTATTTAAATAGCTAAACTTTTAGGGTGTATCTTTGTCTTAACGATACACAAAATCAAAAATTCAACACATAAATTTATGAAAAAGACTTTACTATTACTAGTTATTACCGTATTTACTTTATCGGTATATGCTCAATCTGCTGCCGAAACAAACTATTACAATGGTATTGAATCTAAAAAAGATCTAAACTTGTCGGCCGATCAGGTAGCTAAAATCAAAAAGCTTAATCGTGAGGTTGGTCCTAAATTCGCAGAAATAGGGAAAGACAGATCGCTTTCGGGTTACGAAAAAGGTCAGAAGAAAAGAGCGTTATCCTTGCAACACAAGGCCGAAATTCAAAAGATCTTGACAGAAAACCAGATTGCTGTATGGGAAAGCAAGTATGGAAAAATGCACAATGGGCAAGGTATTAAAGATAGTATGACTGACAATATCGATGCTAAGTTGGATGCCTTAGAGAGAAAATATAAGGCTGACGAGGATGCTATAGAAAATAATAAATCTCTCAGTAAAGAAGAGCGAAAAGCGAGGAAGAACAACTTAAAAGCTGCTTATAAAGGTGAAAAACAAAAATTGAAGGATCAAAAGGATGCTGTCAGAAATACTGAACTTCTGAGATAATAATCATTATTCATAGAAAAATAGAGAGTGTGTGTCACAAGTGAAAATACACTGTAAAAGTGTTACACTCTTTTGTCATTCTGAACGAAGTGAAGAGTCCCGACTTTTCATAAGAGATCCTTCTCTCCATTCGGGATGACTCTTATATTTGTTTTATAATTTACTATTCAAAAAGCAAGGTTAATTTTATTCTTTTGTTGTAAAAAAGTAGAGATTAACCGATTATCAAAAGTAAACTATGGGATGACATAAAGTTGAAACTTTATTTCTTGAATTAGACTTTTGATAATCAAGCTGAAGATACCATA
>NZ_JAAKEM010000037.1:0-26516 GCF_011039195.1 Dysgonomonas sp. ZJ709 | reverse complement strand
TTCATAATGATATTATTGAGGTCTCAAACTTTATTTATAGTTGAATCTGAATAACAAGAAGTTCCTTCTCCAGCTTCAGTTGTTTGTACATCGCTACAACATTCATCTGATGGAGTTAGTTCCACAGTTGAGTTATCCATATTATTCCCCCCAATAAGAGTTATAGCAACAATGACAGTCCCTATCCAAAGAAAGATCTTTTGAACTCTCTGAGATTTCGGTCTGTTCCGTTTTTCCTCTACCTGATCCGTACAGCAACTGTTTCGCTTTTCACTTAAGTCATTGCCTGTTGAATCACAGCAGGCTTTCTGCTTTTTAAAGTACAATTGATAATAACCGAACAGCAAGGATACAATAGCCAGAGCAATGAAGTATATTCTATATTCGGCAAAAAAACTAAGCTGTGATGCACCGATACCGATTGATGCAAGAATACCAGCTAAAATGGGTAAACCGCAACAAGTGACTAAGCCCAGAAAAGCCAGAACAGATGAGAATATACCTACAACCGTTGAACCGATAGTTTTTAATTTATTCATATTTTGATTGATTTGAAGACTATTAATTATTGAATACTAAACACAAATAAACAAGTTCTATAATGTATCGTACACTATAGAACCTGTATCTTTTATCCTATTAATTTATCCTTAGCCACAGCAACCGGATTGGGATAATTTATTTTCATCCGAATTACTTCCGGATGCCTCCTGTTTTGTGCCTGCTGTATCTTCTTTTGTCACTTCTTTTGTCGGCACTGAGCAGCAACTGTTTTCCTGAGTAGCAGCAGTGAGAGACTCCCAGAAATTCTTTGATTTATTCTTTTCCATTTTTTGATTGTAATTATTTTATTAATTAGAAATTTATTTATCCTGAAGCAACAGTCTCAGATTCTCACCTTTCAACTCCTGATTATACCAAGGGACAAGCACCATATTACCTGACGAGATACGATTGACTTCGTTAATCCATTTCTTTTCCGAAACAGCCCTTGCTTTTAAAAGCGGATTTTGAGTGGGGGTATTTATCATGCTGTTATTCACAATCCACCATTTATTTTCGATACCTGCACGTTTGAGATCTTCTCTCAAGCGTTCTGCTTCGAGAACAGGCGTAGCTTCGGGCAGGGTAACAATGATAACCTCTGTCTCATTCTTATCCCGTAGTCGGGGTAGCAGATTACGAACCGATTCGGGTATATCACCCTGTGTTCTTTCCACCTCCTTGTGATAACTTTGAGTCGTATCCAACAAAAGCAATGTATGTCCTGTCGGAGCTGTATCGATAATTACCACTTCTGTATCGGCTTTCCTGACGATTTCGGCAAAGGCTCTGAAAACAGCAATCTCTTTTGTACAAGGCGAACGAAGGTCTTCTTCCACATAGGCTATTTCCTCTTTGTTTTTTCCTGCGTTTATCGCTTTTTGAATAACCTCATTTTTATATGCAGTTAATTCGGCTTCAGGGTCAATACTACTTACGGTAATATTATTTTCCTCCTGAATAATGAATTTCAGATGGTCAGCCGGATCGGTTGTCGTCAGGTGTACCTTTTGTCCTTTTGATGCCAGTTCAAGAGCCAGCGAAGCTGCCAGTGTTGTTTTACCTACACCGCCTTTACCCATCGTGAAAATTACACGTTTGTTTGTCGTGCTAAGGTATTGACCCAATTCTTTCAGAGTTTTATATTCGTCAAAAGAACCAGCATCCTGAGTATCGGGAATAATGTCTTGCTTAAAGAAACGGCGTAAGTTTTCTATTCCGGTCAGATTATAGGATCGGAGCGGCACATAAAAACTCTTTAATGAATCAAGATTTTCGGGTAACTGTTCCAACGCATTGGTTTGCTTATTATAAAGTTCGGTAGAAATAATATCGTTCTTATCCCCGTCACTCAACAATCCGTTTACCACCATCCATTGATTCTTAATATTCATATCCCATAATTCGTTGGATGAACGGGATACTTCCTGCAAGGGTGTATAGTCGGGTCGGGATACAAGAACAAGGGTTGTTAACTTAGGATCGGATAGTTTTTCTACCGCTTCCATATACATTTCCTGTTTCTCACGCATACCCGATAGCTGACCCACATAATTAGCCGATGGCGTTTCGTTACTGATAAAGTTACCCCATGCCGATGGCAGTTCCAACATACGCAGGGTATGTCCTGTGGGAGCAGTATCAAAAATAATGTAATCGTACAATGCCGATTTATCTTTACTAGTGATAATTTCCGAAAATTCATTGAAGGCAGCAATTTCGACGGTACATGACCCTGACAACTGTTCTTCAATATTCTTAATCATAGCTTCTGGCAGCTTTCCCCGATAAGGTGCTATAATAGATTCTTTATAATCATGTGCCGCATCTTCGGGGTTCAGATTAATTACAGTCAGATTGGGAACTTCGCTTATAAGACTGCCTTTATTGTTGAGCTGTGTACTGAAAACATCCTGTAAATTAGATGCAGGGTCGGTACTGATAAGCAAGACCTTTTTTTGAAGGTCTGCCAGTGTAACGGCTGTCGCACACGCCAGCGAAGTCTTGCCGACACCTCCCTTACCAGTGAAAAACATATACTTGGTCAGGTTTATTGCTTCGGGATTGTATTCGATCAGTTGATTCCTTTTCATATTTGTTTATTATTGTTTTATTGATTGTTACTCTTTGATTTCAATTCCTGTCCAAGCCGTTAGTTCAGCTTGTGTAGGATACTCTTTTTCTTTTGTTACTTTATTCTCAATGATGGTCAAAGGGAAAATATCAATCCCCTTATCACTCAGATAATCGTCAATATTTGGTATCTGAGCCAACAAGTCGGGTTTCATGGCAACATTGATGCGGATTAGTTCAACACCGTTATTTCTTAAAATATCGGCATCACGATCAAGACGTTGTAGCTCTGAATAGGTTTCGGGGCTTGTTAAGCTTGTGGAGCAACAGCCACCCATTTCAAAAATTGTAATTTTACGTGTCATATCATTTCTGTTTTATTGTTTTCATATAAGAAGTCGGGGAAAACTATAAAAAGACACATCTGGAAATAAAAAAATATTTGAAAAGGTATAATAATCTAACTATGAGATAGTATGATTTGTGTTTCTCTGGTTTGCGACCTCTTAAATACAGCAATATAAAATAGATGTAGATAAATACACATTTAATCTATATCCTGCTCTTAGCTGAAGGGATTCTCGGTATATTTTGTTTTAGAGTACTCTAAATAATGTATAATTATAATTTATTTTTACCTTTGCACTCGCTTATGAGATATTCTGCATCTACATACTACATTTCAAAAATTACTCCGCCTTGATTGAATACCCTGTTCAATTATAATTTATCTTATTCATCATTATTTTATTTTACAATAGGCACACCTGTTGCAGGCTTGCCATAAATACCCTTTGGTTATCATATGAATATATCATTATCTAAATTGCTTGGCTCGTCGAAGCCTATAAGCTACAAAACAGAAGTGTTATCAGGATTAACAGTTGCACTGGCATTAGTACCTGAAGCCATCGCATTCGCCATGATTGCAGGCTTCTCTCCCCTTACAGGTCTTTATGCCGCATTTGTCATGGGTTTTATAACATCCATACTGGGTGGTCGCCCCGGCATGATCTCAGGTGCAACGGGAGCAATAGCCGTTATATTTGTCGGACTTATTTTAGAACTTAAAAATACGATTCCCGGTATTCAAAGCGAACAAATCCTGCATTATGTATTTGCAGTTGTTATATTAGGAGGCAGTATCCAAATTCTGGCAGGTATTTTCAAACTGGGTAAATTTATACGTCTCGTACCACATCCCGTTATGTTCGGGTTTGTAAACGGACTGGCAATTATTATCTTCATGGCTCAGTTTCCATCATTTACATCGATTATGGCTAACAATGAGGCTCTATCGTCTTTCTTTTCTCTTGGAAATACATCCGGACTGGACAATTCTTTGTTAAATCAAGGACTTATCGAGTTAGGAACAATGTTAGGTCTTGTTGTGTTAACAATGGGTATTATTTGGGGTTTACCTAAACTAACAAAAGCTGTTCCATCTTCTTTAGTGGCTATCATTGTTGTCTCAGCTCTGGTGATAGGCTTTGGTATCCACACAACGACAGTGGCAGATACTTTGGGTGTCGGGGAAAGTATTAAGGGCGGATTTCCCCCTCTTTCAATTCCTCAGATCCCTATGAATTTACAAACCCTGTCTATAATTTTCCCTTATGCTGTTATACTTGCAGGAGTTGGGCTAATTGAGAGTTTACTAACTCTTAACCTTATTGATGAAGTGACCGAATCTCGTGGAAACGGAAATAAAGAGTGTATTGCACAAGGTACAGCCAATATCTTTTCAGGTTTTCTTTCGGGAATGGGTGGCTGTGCCATGATCGGACAAAGTTTGATTAACACTTCGGCCGGAGCACGCACACGCTTATCGGGTATAGTTGCTTCGGTAATGCTGCTTATGTTTATTATGTTCGCTTCGAGCATAATAGAGATGCTGCCAATGGCTGCACTAATCGGAGTAATGTTTATGGTTGCCATAGGTACATTTGAATGGGCAAGCTTGAAAACTTTTAAGAAAATGCCAACTTCCGATGTTATCGTTATAGTAGTAGTAACTCTAATTACTGTTATTACTCACAATCTGGCTATTGCAGTTCTGACAGGTATCATTTTTTCGGCTCTGGTTTATTCATGGGAAAATGCAAAACGAATTCGGGCAAGAAAATCGATCGATGAACAGGGTGTGAAGCATTATGAGATCTACGGACCACTCTTCTTTGGTTCTGTTAAAGCTTTTTCAGAGAAATTTGATCCTGTAGGCGATCCACTAGAGATAGTTGTTGACTTCAAGGAAAGCCGTATTGCGGATATGTCGGCTATTGAAGCCGTTAATGTATTGACTGAACGCTACCGCAAACAAGGCAAACGTGTCAGGCTACGCTATTTGAGTGAAGACTGTAAACGTCTTCTGGCAAATGCCGATGCAATTATTGATGTCAATATTATGGATGATCCGACTTATAAAGTGGTGACGGATAAAATGGGTGTTGTAGAACGCTAAGTGAAAAATATTTAAATCCTACTTATGGGAAAGAGGAGTTTTTCTTTGAAAAATAACATACGATTATAGAAACAAAAATATGTTTGTTTGACTGAAAACTGAAGACTTTAGTACTTTTGTCTTTTAATAATGATAAAAAATTATAAAATGACTAATGAAAATAATTATCCGATAGATAAGGTTATCGCTCCGATTCAAAAATTCATTCATCACGAAAAGTCCGGCGGGCTGATCTTGGGGTTAAGTGTTATTATTGCATTATTACTTGCAAATTCACCATGGAGTGAATATTATTTTCATTTTTTCGAACAGAAGATAGGCTTGATTTTTAATGGGGAATCCTATTTGAATTATAGCTTGCACCACTGGATCAATGATGGCCTGATGGCGATGTTTTTCTTTGTAGTCGGTCTTGAACTCAAAAGAGAGATTATATCAGGTGAATTGTCCAATCCCCGAAAAGCATTGCTTCCGATAGGAGCTGCAATTGGGGGTATGCTTGTCCCTGCAATAATTTATATCATTTTTAATCCTTCAGGCACACAACAACAAGGCTGGGGTATCCCTATGGCCACCGATATTGCCTTTGCATTGGGAGTTTTGTATCTTTTAGGCAATAAAATCCCTTTATCACTCAAAGTGTTTCTTACAGCATTGGCTATTGTCGATGACTTAGGAGCTGTACTGGTCATTGCATTTTTTTATACGTCTGATATTTCATTTGTAAGCCTGGCCATAGGTCTTGGGTTTACTTTGATTATGTTTTCAGGTAACAAATTAGGAGTGAAATCCATTCTATTTTATGCTATATTAGGCATTGGCGGGGTATGGACGGCTTTTCTTCTTTCGGGAGTACATGCTACTATTGCCGCTGTGCTGGCAGCATTTATGATTCCTGCTGACGTCTCTATCCAGGAAGATTTCTACATCAATAGAATACAGCAATACTTAAACCGATTTAGAACACTTGATACCAACAATAGTATTCCGACTCTGACTAATGAACAGTTGCATACACTTGAGCATATCAAAGAAGATACACATGCTGCAATTCCCCCGCTACAACGCTTAGAGCACTCTATGCATCCGCTTGTTACTTTTGTAGTCTTACCCATTTTCGCATTAGCAAATGCAGGTATCTCTTTAGGTGAAGTCGAACTTGAAACCTTATTTAGTACAAATATAGCGATTGGGGTTGCTTTGGGGTTATTTTTAGGAAAAGTGATAGGAATAATGGGGTTTTCGGTGTTGCTGGTTAAACTGAAAGTGGCACCATTCCCGACTGGGATGAATCTCAAAAATTTATTGGGAGTAAGCCTTCTGGCATCTATCGGTTTTACGATGTCGATGTTTATCACCTCCTTGGCATTTACCGATATGCTGTTTTTAATACAAGCTAAAATCGGCATATTTGCAGCATCTTTAGTTGGTGGATTTTTAGGTTATTGGGTCTTAAGCAAGAAGTAAAATATACAGTTGGGTTCTTTTCATGTACTGCTTCCACCTTATCCTTTCGTGTACCCCGACCAAGGTATCTAATAATCTTTCCTGAGAAGATTGATGCTGAATGAGTATTTGTTTAATAATCATTTATTTATATCTATAGGAGATCTTTAGAATTTTTTTGGGAAACCGTTTTCGAAACGATCCAATCATAATACAGAACTTTGGGTTATGGATTTCAATACGTAATAAAAATTAAATTTCATACAATCGAACTTCATTACAAAATATTTACTACTTTTACAAGGTCTCAAAAGACAAGGGGATGGGACTTCCCTGTTATAAACCGCTAATCAAGTAGCTGATAGTTCCTGCTTAACTTAATCAAAAATGATTATGAGCAGGTCTCTTATATATATAGGTATCATTACTGTCAGTCCGTATTCTCAAACAAAAGATAATGTATATATACGCTCGTGCAATTTTTGCATGGGCTTAACTTGTTCTTAAAATTATCAATCAATAAAATTGAGCAGTATGAAAATTTCAAAAGTAGAAGCATTGGAAATCCTCGATTCAAGAGGTAATCCCACAGTAGAAGCCAATATAATATTGGAAGATGGAACACAGGCACGGGCAATGGTTCCCAGCGGAGCATCCACTGGCGAACGGGAAGCAACCGAACTACGTGACGGCGATCAAAACCGTTATGGTGGAAAAGGTGTATTAAAAGCAGTTGAGAACGTAAATACCCTTATAGCAAAGGAAATCACAGGCAGATGTTTTCTTAGCCAGCGAGAATTGGATTATTTGATGATTGATTTGGATGGAACACCTAACAAATCGAAGTTGGGAGCAAACGCTATACTTGCCGTTTCTATGGCGTATGCAAGAGCAAAAGCAGTAAGCAGCAAAACTCCCTTGTATCAATACTTAGGTGGCAGCAATGCGTATGTTTTGCCAGTCCCTTGTATGAATGTTATAAACGGTGGTAAGCATGCCGATAACAATGTCGATTTTCAGGAATTTATGATTGCTCCGCACAATGCACCCTCTTTTCACGAAGCTATACGCATGGGAGAAGAAGTTTTTCATACGTTGAAGTCAGTGCTAAATAAGAAAGGGTTGAGTACAGGTGTAGGTGATGAAGGAGGATTCGCCCCTAATTTGAAATCAAACGAAGAAGCAGTGGAAGTTATCCTCGAAGCGATAACAAAAGCAGGATACAAAGTCGGAGAAGATATTAGCATTTGCCTTGACCCTGCGGCAAGTGAATTGTGGGAGGATGGAAAGTACAAATTATTCAAGAGTACGGGTAAAGTGCTTACCAGTGATCAAATGATAAAGATGTGGGAAAGCTGGACTAAGCAATACCCGATTGTGTTGCTTGAAGACGGATTGGCAGAAAACGACTGGAACGGCTGGCAAGCTCTTACAAAAGATTTAGGAGATAAAGTTGAATTAGTAGGAGACGATATTTTCTGTACCAATAAGCAAATACTCCAAAAAGGAATAGATATGGGTGTAGCCAATTCTATTCTTATCAAACTAAACCAAATCGGTACAGTGACCGAGACGTTGGAAACAATAGAATTGGCTAAGAAAAACGGATACAATACCTTCATCTCACACCGAAGCGGAGAAACGGTCGATACCTTTATTGCCGATCTGACTGTTGGGCTTAATGCCGGTCATATAAAAACAGGTAGCGGTTGTCGTGGCGAACGTGTCGAAAAATTCAACCAGTTCATGCGTATCGAGCATGAATTAAGCAAAAGTTCGTTATTTGCAGGCAAAAAAACGTTCAAAAATAATTAAGAATTTCGAATTGAAAGGTGATTACAGTTAATCACCTTTCCTTATATTTTGTTACTATCTATGCACAAGATTAATTCATATAAGAGGCTGATGATCAAAGCGGAACAGTTACCGCTTCTGTTTTATTTATTCAAATGGTTACTAATAACTTTGGTTGCAGGAGCGATAATTGGTTCTGCATCTGCATTATTACTTGTTTCGCTCAATTGGGTAACGGATTACAGGGAGTCCCATTTGTGGATTATTGCTCTGTTGCCTATGGCGGGTTTACTTATCGGTTTGATGTATCTTTATTTCGGGAACAGTGTAGCAAAAGGTAACAATTACCTGATTGAAGAAATACACAGTCCCAAAGATATTATTCCGTTCAAGATGGCTCCGCTTATCTACATCGGAACAGTTATAACACATCTTTTTGGCGGTTCGGCAGGGCGTGAAGGAACCGCCGTGCAGATGGGTGGTGCTATCGCCGATCAATTTTCCCATATATTCAAATTAAAGCAACGTGACCATAAAATAATGATTATGGTCGGTATTAGTGCAGGGTTTGCATCCGTGTTTGGCACACCGTTGGCAGGAGCAGTTTTTGCTCTGGAAGTAATTATTGTGGGACGAATGAGATACGATGCTATTTTGCCTAGTTTTTTAGCGGCTGTTTTCGCCCATTTAAGCTGCCATTTATGGGGAGTGTCTCATACACATTACAGTATACCTTTTGTACCAGAACTAAGCGTTGTGAATATATTGTTTGTTATAACGGTTGGAGTTCTGTTTGGTTTGACAGCTATGCTGTTTTCCCGTTCGGTGCATTTTTGGAGCAAGCTGGCAAAAAACAAAATAAAATACGCACCGCTGAGACCGTTTATCGGTGGAGCAATAATTGCTCTTGCGGTTTGGGGAATTGGAACAACGAAGTATATAGGGCTTGGAGTGCCTACAATAGTTGATTCCTTTTCTGTGCAGCAGGATTGGTATGACTTTATGGCTAAAATACTTTTCACCACATTTACTATCGGGGTAGGATTCAAAGGCGGAGAGGTTACTCCCTTATTCTTCGTTGGCGCAACATTAGGAAGTGCTTTATTCTGTATTATTCCATTACCGATGGCGTTGTTGGCAGGAATGGGTTTTGTGGCAGTATTTGCTGGTGCTACTAATACTCCTATTGCCTGTACACTTATGGGTATAGAGTTATTCGGGGCTGAAAGCGGTATTTATATCGGTATTGCCTGTGTTGTCTCTTATCTGTTTTCAGGACATACGGGAATATACGCATCGCAGATAGTTGGCAGTCCCAAACATCTTATATATGGAAAAATGAAAGGGCAATACATAAAATAGCTAAACAATGAATACTATTATAACAGTACGGATATATTTCGAACATGGAAAAAAAGTAAAAGGATTAACTTTCAGACAAAAGTTATTTCATAGCGGTTTTTCCCATTATATACTAAAAGCTGCTAAACAAGCTGGCCTTAAACAGGCTTTATGTTTTCATGTAACAGCAGGTTATCTGTCGCATCACACTAAAATACATTTGGAAAATGCGGAAGCAATCTCTCGGCGGCATCCCCAGTGCATTGAATTGATGGATGAAGCTGAAAAGATAAATTCATTTTTAGAACTCCTGAAAGACCAATTTGATGATGCAGAAATTATTATCGTAAAAAGTGAAATTAGTCTGGTATTACCAAAAAGTGAAGATTCGAAAAAGAATAGACTGTTTAAATGATGTGTTCTAAGACTGGTGGTCTTTATTATCATCAAGATCAAGATACAAGTCCCATTCTTACAATGGAGAAATCTTTAATCGGATTTCCCGGTCAAAGATTTCTCTATTTCAAGAAGAGGTGTGCAGGTGATTTTAATATCGCAATGTACAAAGTTTCCATTTTTATCATACACTATTTCACAACATTCAAGAAACATTTCATGAAGCATCTTTCTTGCCCGTTGGATACGCATCTTTGTTGCCGAAAGTTTAAGCCCCAGTTTCTCCGCTATCTCTTTTTGAGGAACATTGTCTATATCACTCCACAAAAGGGGGATGTTGTATTCTTCGGGTAACAGTTTTATCATCTGAGCGATCAGTTCATCTTCCAGTTCAAATTCAGCAGGCTCGTCCGGTAGTATCTCCATTTGTTCTGTCAATTCCGAAGACGGTGACAGGCTTCTGAAATGATCTGCAATTACATGACGGGTGGTCTGATAGAGCCAGCCTCTGAGGTGCTGAATCTCGGTATTATTCTGATATGCTTTTGCAAAACGGTACATCACTTCCTGTACAATGTCTTCTGCCTGCTCTTTATCTTCTACATTAGTTAAAGTATAAGCGAATAAAGCATCCTGAAAATCTTGTATCGTTTCGTTTATATTGCAACAGGTATTCATAATTATGCTCTATGTAAATAATAGATTATCATTACTCCACAATCTCGATCCAAGGGATTACAGCAAAATTACCATTGGATAACTCTTTCACTTTTTCAATCCATTGTATTTCGCTTTGAGCCTTTGCTTTTAAGAACGGGCTTTGGGTAGGTGTAAGCAGCATACTCGAATTAACCACCCACCATTTATTTTTAATGCCTGCACGGGATAAATCTTCCTGCAAACGTTGTGCTTCAAAAACAGGAGTTGTTTCGGGCAAAGTAACAATGACCACTTCTGTTTCTTTCTCATTACGCAAACGAGGGAGTAGATGCTGAACGGCAGGAGATATATTACCTTGTGTACGTTCTACTTCTTTGTGATAACTTTGTGTAGAATCCAGAAGCAATAAGGTATGACCCGTAGGAGCTGTGTCTATAACAACTACTTGATCGTCGGCTTTGGCTACAATCTCGGCAAAGGCATTGAAAACGGCAATCTCCTGTGTACACGGAGAACGTAAATCTTCTTCGATGTAGCTTAAGTCTGTGTCTCCCATCGTTTCACGAGCCTTATCCAATACATTTTTCTGATAGGCGGCAAGCACTGCTTTCTCATCAATATGGCTGACTGTTATTCCTTCGATTTTGGTATTTACATACGCTAGATGGTTTGCCGGATCGGTAGTGCTCAAATGTACTTTCACCCCTTTGGCAGCCAATCCACGGGCAATAGTAGCAGCAATGGTTGTTTTTCCTACACCACCTTTACCCATTGTGAATATAACACGCTTGCTTGATTTATACAGGTCTTCGATCAGATTTTCAATCGTATTAAAATCAGTTGCTGCAACTTCATCTACCTGAACTGTTTCTGTTACATCCCTGTTCAGCATATTGCGGATATTGTCAACACCTGTCATATTGTATGAACGCAGAGGCACAAAATAGGTTGTCAGGTTCAGCAATGCTTGCGAGCGGTTGTATAATGCTTTTTGCTGACGCTGGTATAGTTGTTTGGAAATAGTATCATTTTCATCATAATTCTCCAGTATGCCATTTATGATGAGATTTTGAGCCTTGATATTCAAATCTAATAACTCAGTGGAAGAACGTTCTACTTCTTTTAGTGGTGTTTCATCGGGACGGCTTACCAAAAAAAGTGTAGTTTGAGAAGCATCCGACAGGGTTCTTACCGCTTCTTTGTATACGCCTTTCTTATCTTCCAACCCTGATAATTGACCTAGACAAGATGCTCCCGTTGTATTTTCGTCAATAAAGGTATTCCAAGCCGATGGGAGTTGCAACATACGCAAGGTATGACCTGTTGGAGCGGTGTCAAAGATAATGTGGCTGTAACCTTTACGTTTATCTTCATTGGTTATCACATCCGAAAACTCATTGAAGGCAGCAATCTCAACCGTGCATGAGCCTGACAACTGTTCTTCCATATTGGTAATAACGCTTTCGGGTAGCTTGCCCCTGTATGGTCCGATCACGGACTCTTTATATTCCCGTGCAGCCTGTTCGGGGTCGAGGTTAATTACAGTCAGATTAGGTACTTCTTTTATAGCAGTTCCTTTATTGTCTAATGGCATATCGAACACATCCTGCAAGTTGGATGCAGGGTCGGTACTTACCAATAATACTTTTTTGCCTGAGTCGGCAAGGTTTACAGCAGTAGCACAGGCTATGGATGTTTTACCTACTCCGCCTTTTCCGGTGAAGAATATATATTGGGTGAAACTTTCGGTGGATGGATTATATAATTTCATATTTTTATTCTTTATTTTCAGGGATAAAAATCCCTGTTCCAGCCTTTTTTAAAGGATAGAATAATTATTAAATTAGGGAAAGTATTTAGTGAAATACTTTCAGATTATTTCTTTATAGTAAGCTCTTCTTCAGGAATGTTGAGCCATTCAGATATCTGCTTATTAGTAGGATAAACTTTTTTGAGTACAATTTCCCCATCAAGCGTAGTAATCGGGAAAACTTCTGCTCCTTCTGCCATAAGGCAATCATTGACAACTTTGGTAGAAACATAAACTTGCGGATGATCACGCAAATTGAAACGCTCAACGGGAATACCTTTTTTCTTGAGTGTTTCCAAAACTACTGCTATACGCATTAGTTCGGGATCAATATCAACGCCACATAATCCGGTCGGACAACAAAGTGTAGGATCGTATATTTTCATCACTTTTCGTGTATCTAGTTTTAAGTCTATCATGATACTTTATTTTAAGTAATTTCAACTAATTATTCATAACTTTTTGACTGTAACAATCTCTGGTTTTATACTTGACAAAGCAACAAATAGGTCTAAGACCTTAAGTTGTTATTACTTTTAGTATTTCTTCTTTCGAAGGTACATAGCCTTTTATTTTCACTTCGCCGTTTACCACAACAGCAGGTAGAGACATAATGTTGTATTTGACAATTTCGAGGATATCCTCTTCTTTAGAAACAGTCGCATCTATTCCCGATTCATCTACTACTTTTTGCACTGTCTCAAAGGTTGTTTTGCACTTGGCACAGCCTGTGCCTAATATAATAATTTCCATAGCCGATGTTATTTTGTTTGAATTATATACTGATGATAATGTAATATATACCTACAAGGATGAATACGGCTGATACGATACGTCTGAACCATACTTCAAAACTTTTCATCCGGTTGTAGAACTTACCCACATTCGACATACTGTAAGCCAGTAGATAAGCTATAATTATTACCGGTAATCCTGTTGCTATCGCAAAAACAGGAGGTAATAATAATCCCGAAGCACTACTAATAGTCATGGGTATCAGCACACCGAAGTATAGAACTCCACTATACGGACAGAAAGCCAATGCAAAGAGAACTCCTAGTAGAAAAGCATTTAGGTAGCTCTTTTTCATATTCTTCTGGCTGACCTTCTGACTGATTTTATTCAATCCCGGAATATTCAGCTTTATTATATCAAGCATCAATATGCCGATTATCACCAATGCAATACCTAAATACAGTCCGCTGACGTTTTGAAGTAGTTTTGCAACCTGAAATTTACTGGCTCCGAAGTAGAATATTAGTCCTAAAGTGGTATAGCTGAAAGTACGCCCCAATGTATAGAATATACCGTTAAGAAGCACTCTCCTTTTTTCGGTAATATCTTTGCTCAGATAGGCTGTTGCTGTAATATTCGTAGCCAATGGGCAAGGACTGATAGCTGTCATTAATCCCAGGATAAATGCCGTCAGTAATGGAATATCCGAATTGTCAACCAACTGTTGTAAAAACTCCATATTAGCTTAAACTTTCCTTGATTTTGGCAACCAGTTCTTTCTCAAATACCGCTTTATCATCTGTTCTTGCATAACGGCGGACAATGTCAGATACATCTACCGAGTTATTCGTTTTCTTTTTAGTATTAACAATAACCACTGTTTGGGATTTTGCACTGTATTTGTCAACAAGTACCTTATTGCCGGCATCTCCAAGAGCCACCTGTTTAAAAGAGATTTCGCCTTTTGTGAAGTTCTTTTCAATAATTAGTTTCACTTCCTGTTCAAGACTATTGCAGGCTGTAGCTTGACAACAAGGAAGTTGAGCTTTAAAATAGAGAACCTCCGCTTTATTCTTCTGAGCGAATACACCAGTGGTTATTAAGCTAAGGACAAGAAATAGGATTACTTTTTTCATCGTTTTATTAATTTAGATTTTTATTTACTTCTTCTTTAATCAGCTTGACAAGTACATCAGGTGTATTAATTGCGTTCGCAAAAGCCTGTTCGGTTAAGTTAACCGACTGATCTCCTTTGGCTATAATCAAGGCGTTCCACGAAACCTCGTATTTTTCCACCAAATCCTCGAATTGTTTATCGCTTGTATCTACTTCTATAAATTTTACGTTCTCATTTCCCTGATAGGTTTCTTTAATGGTCTTTGCGGTCAGATCGCCGACTGTAATACAGGTTTTACAACGTTGTTTTCCGTGAAAATAATAAACGTTTACGGTCGAAGCATCGGCAGTTGCAACAGTCTGTTCAGATGTCGTTGCTTCTGCTGTTTCTTGTTTGTTTTCTGTTTTTCCGCCTGTGCATGAGATTAGCAACAGGGTAAATAGTGAAAGTAAAAGTGTTTTCTTCATACGATTTATTTTTATTGGTTTATAGTTGTTCTGTTTTATAATACTTCTTTCTCAGCCAGAAGGCTATGTTTACTAAGGCAATCAATACAGGTACTTCGACCAATGGACCGACTACTCCTGCAAAGGCTTGTCCGCTATGTATTCCGAATACACCGATAGCAACTGCAATAGCCAGTTCAAAATTATTGCCTGTGGCAGTAAACGATACAGAGGCATTCTTGTCATAGCTCGCTCCCATTGCTTTTGTAACAAAGAAACTGATAAGGAACATCAGGACAAAGTAGATTAGTAGAGGTATGGCAATACGTACTACATCCATTGGAATTTGAACGATAAGATCTCCTTTTAGGCTAAACATTAATACGATGGTAAAAAGCAGGGCGATTAATGTAATGGGTGATATGGCAGGAATAAATTTCTCTTTATACCATTGTTCCCCTTTCATTTTTACCAATATCAAACGGCTTAGAATACCCATCAGAAAGGGAATACCTAAGTAAATAGCTACCGTTTCGGCAATAGTACCGATAGATATATCTACGATAGCACCTTCGAAGCCGAATAAAGGAGGTAGTTTGGTAACAAACAGCCACGCATAAAAGCTGTAAAAGAATACTTGAAAGATGCTGTTCAACGCAACTAAGCCTGCACCATACTCGGTATTTCCTTCTGCCAGATCGTTCCAGACTAAAACCATTGCAATACAACGGGCAAGTCCAATCAGAATAACACCTACCATGTATTCGGGATAATCGTGTAAAAAGGTTATTGCCAAGAAAAACATCAGGAATGGTCCTATAATCCAGTTCAGAATCAAAGAGGTACTCAGAATCTTTACATTGGTAAAGACTTTAGGCAGCAGCTTGTAATCCACTTTTGCCAGTGGTGGATACATCATCAGGATAAGCCCGATAGCCAAAGGGATATTGGTTGTTCCGCTCGACATGGAATCTATTGTTCCGGCTACCGAGGGAAAGAAGTAACCCATTCCCACACCGATAGCCATTGCAATAAATATCCAAAGAGTTAAGTTCTTATCCAAAAAACTCATCTTTCGTTTACTCATTTCCTTTTATCTCCTTTAAGTAAAACTCATAAAACCCTTTTTTGATTTCGTCACGCACACGGATATACTCCGATTGTACAAATTCGGGTGTGCCGACAGCATCGGACGGATCATCAAAGCCGATATGTAAACGGTGTTTTACTTTGCCTGTAAATGCAGGGCAACTTTCATTCGCACCTCCGCAAACTGTTATTACATAATCCCACTCAATACCAAGGTATTTGTCAACACTATCGGAAGTGTGCTGTGAAATATCGACTCCTGCTTCTTTCATTACTTCAACCGCTTTGGGATTGAGTTTTCCACTTGCATTTGTTCCTGCGGAATAAACTTCGAGTGACGCATCGAACGATTGAAGGAATCCATGAGCCATTTGGCTGCGGCAGCTATTGCCTGTGCAAAGAATAAGTACTTTCATTGTTGTATTATTATTGATTATTTATTAACAGCAACCTGATCCGCAATTGCATGCGGCCGGCTTTGTACCTGTTACGGTAATTGAGCTTATTATATTTGAGTTATTTTTTTTAAACAAGGCAAGGTTTTCCGTATCTAAATATTTTTCTAAAATTTCATCGGGAATTATAATATCCTTTTCCTTTTTTATTTTTACATTTTCAAAACCTGCACTGTATATCTGAACCAGATATTCATTTTTTTGTATAGCACCGGCCACACAGCCTGCATACATTTCTGCTGCCTGTAACAGCCCTTCGGGTAATTCGCCGTTAAGTACTATATCGGATATGCAAAAGTGTCCTTCGGGCTTTAATACTCTGAATATTTCATGGAATATCTTGTCTTTGGCAGGCAAGAGGTTCAATACGCAATTACTGATTATTACATCTGCAAGGTTACCTCCTACAGGCATGTTCTCAATATCTCCTTTGCGAAACGATACATTATTATAGCCTCTCTTTTGTGCATTTTTCTGAGCCTTCTCAATCATGGCTTCCGTAAAATCGATACCGATAACTTTTCCGGACTCTCCAACTTCTGCCCGAGCTATAAAACAGTCATTTCCTGCACCGGAACCCAAATCAATAACAGTATTCCCTTGTTTTATACCTGCATATCGGGTTGGTAAACCACACCCCAGACCTAAGTCTGCATCGGCTTCATAACCATTGAGTTTTGAATAATCATCATTCATGATATTATATACTTCGACAGTACAGCAGCTTGAACCGCAACATGATTCCCCTGCGTTAGTCTGTAAAGCAATCTCACTATATTTTTGCTTTACCAAATCTTTTATTTTATTATTCTCTCCCATGATTTTTATATAATAAAGCATATTCGTAAATAAGCGAATAATTTGTAGTTCGCAAAACAGCGAATTTAAAGTTTAAATTTTTTTATGAACAGGTTGAATCAAATATTATGTCTGTAAAAAATGTAGAGAACAGCTTTTGTGCTATCTCCCAGTTTTTTCGATTAATGCAATATTTTACGGATGGAAGTGTAATTGTGCCTTGTATAAGTTCTGCATCTTTCATTTCATTCAGATGTTGTGAAAGTGTACTTTTAGCTACGGGAATAATCTCGGACATATCGCCGTGATAACAGCAAGTCTGGCTTGCCAGTAGCTGAAGTATTGCTATACGAACAGGATGTCCCATTGCTTTAGCAAAACGGGCTAATTGCTCTTGTTCTTGTGTGAATTCTTTTTTCTTTGATACCATAATTATATATATTATTCGCAAATATAAGCATGTTTTTATCATTCGTAATAACACGAACTGTTTTTTTTTATTTATTGAATTTTTATATATCCCTATTTAAAAATCTTAGTTTTCAGGATTTATTATGTAAAGTGGATACTCTCTAAATTCATCTATATATCTATATAAGTATCATATATGAATTACTTTACATAAAAATACACTTTACATAATCCTTACCCATAGATATCGAACAGCATACATTCCTGCGGGTAGCCATAATTCTATATCATTATATGTGAGTTATTATTATAGGTCTACCGTAGTGATTTTCAAAAGCCTTTATGATATCAGATACATCAACCCTATATTCGTATCGGTCGTCTTGAACAATTTGAGAGATGATTCTGTCTATTGTCCATCCTTTTTCTAAGAATAAGATCAAACCCAGTATCTTCTAGTTGAATTCTTCATTTTCATTTCTTTCCACTCCTTATCTGTTGCAGGGCGTTTATGTGTAATTTTGTACCAGTGGGTTTCAGCAGTTCTTGCCCGCTGCTGCCATGGCATAAGGTCAATAATGACAGCTAATTCTTGTTTTTTAATACACTTATGTTTTTTGCGGATGCCGTACATAACAACAGGGCGATTCCAATCGGGAGTTTCCCTTCGGTATTTCTTAGTTTCAATCATCTTTTGGAGAAGATCATTAAGATCGATACGATCCAAAAACTGAGACAACCACTGTTCTTTAGTGATTGTATTAAATTTATTGGTTGAAGATGGCATAATCAGTAAAAATGAAAACCGCCAATGTGTTTTGGTACATTGACGGTTTATATATTTGAAATTCTTTATTATAAGATACTAATTCAAATAATTAATATCCAATGTAGCAGGCAAACGCATCCTCCAGTGTCTTAAAATAGTCTGTCTGTCCATCATCTTGGGTATCTATCCGTACCAGATATTTGTCGCCGAAAATGCTATTCCATCTCTTGAGTACAACATTAGCAGAAATAGTTCCACCGGTTGTCTGGCGTGTCATGGCATGAGGATATTCCTTGCCCGGATTTCGCTGCTCCTAATATTCTGAGCATAGCTTAAATAAGCGTTTATTCATTTCCTGATTTGTAATCAAATGCTGTATTTCCTGATAAGGACAACTCCACATTTTGTTACAGGAAACACATCCGTAAAGTATTTTCATTTCATTTTCTTCATTCTTTACTCCCATCAGGCAAAGTGCATCTGATTTTCCATTCCAACCGAAATTAACATCGTCATTGTTTTCGTTTAATTTAAAACCATGATAATATTTGACCGATAATATTAAGCCTAAAGTTTCTTTTACCAGTTGGAAAGAACCGGGCACATCAATAATACCTTTAAATTCTTCGGGATCATTATTCAATCCACACTGATGGGTAATGATATAAAAGCTGTATTTTGCATCTTTTTTGTAATAAGGGCATCCTGTATAGTCACCTGGGAGTATATTGTCTTCATTCGGAACAGGTAATCTCCAGTAAAGGTTCTGACAACTTTCAATGTTGAAATTTTTATTACTTGGTATTACTTTATTTCTGTCTTCGTATCTGAGGCAGGACATATCTTCGCATGAACTGATGTATATATCTTTTCCATCGGATTTTCTTATAGCATATTCTGACATAATAATTTAATTAAAAGGTTATTAAACGACAAAAGCCCCGGTTCCAGACCGAAGGCTTTTATCTACGTGTGTATGTGCAGGCTTTCTCATCAGGTAAAGCCTGACTTTTTCTAAGGTATTTATAAATCTCATATTGCTTATTTTTTCATTTATACAATTTCAATACTTTTTCACATAACATTTTTTAGGATGTTTCTAATATCCTTATGGTCAATATCTGTCAATATCAATATTTTGTGCATCTCCTCTCATACAATTGTTACATACCATATTACAACTGTAAATAATTTCAATGGATAAGTTTTTCAATCTTAATTTTTCCATAATCTTTGAAAACAAATTATTCCTGCATCTCTTTTAATATAGCTTTTTTCAATTCTTCATATTTACTCTGAACTAATAATCCAACTTCAGAATGAAAATTTATATCCGTTAATCTGTATTCGATTAATGCTCTGTTATAATCATTTCCGGTTCGATGTTGTTCAGTCAATTTTAGTAATTCATCATAAGAAATAGCCCATTCATTTTTTTGGTTTATATTTCTCATTTTATTCATATCGGATTCTAACAATTTAATTTCCATACTTGTATTATTTTATTTATTTTCAAATTCATTCATCTTCAGTCACTGTCAATAAATTCTATCGTTATTTCATCCATATCCAGATTGAAATATTCTTTCAATACATACGGTACTAACTCTTTGAGGTAGGACAGATAAGCGGCCTTCTCCTGTTGTTTCGACTTCTTGAAATAATAATTCTGCTGAACACCCCTTGAGAAATAATTCCTTTGTTCCTTCAAATCGAATTTATATCCCGGAATCTGGATATTGATCTTATTACATGCATCCTTAAATTGCATATCAGTACTTACTCTGGTCTTAGTATGCCTGTTTGCAGTTACTAAGACTTTTTTCTCTTTTTTCAACTCTTCCAGATCAAACTCTTTGAATAATACGAAACTCGTAAACACTGATGTTTCGATTTCTCTGATTGTTACATTCATAATATCAATTATTTAAAATAAATATTAGCTGCCCGCAGGCAGCGTTACTTCTATCTGAGGCAAGCTCAAATGACCGTATTCAGGTAAGACAAATTTTTAGTGGAAAATATTTATCCGATGTTCAGGAGGTTATATATTTTCGCTAAACCGTTAGACCCTGAATTTGACGAACCGGTTAAGATACGGTCATAGCTTTGCAGCAGATAAGGAGTAAGCTGCCTGCAACTAATAATCTTCTCCATCACATTCTGAATAAAATGTTATCAATAAAAGGAATCAACCTGAGTCAGTACAAATTCTTCGGTTGTTTTTGTACATAGATTTTTCAGTTCTTCAATATCCCGGCAATAATAGAAATAATCATCATCGTCTTCTTCTTTTACATCTAAGGATAATTTTATGTTCACAGTTTGAGCATACAGGTCATCGCAGTAAGTGATAAAACATAAAGCAGATATAGGTTCTCCATAGTTAGACTGTTTATATTGATTATATTTTTCAATAATATCTTTTTTAGTTTTAAGTACATCTGTCAAAGGAACATCCCTGTTGCATATATCACAAAAACCGGATTTAAAACTGCCTTCCGGTGAATGAACTAAAGCATCCGCCGTACTCTGCATATTGGGATTTACCCCCGTTTGGCAGATTATGTTTTTATTTCCACAGGCAATACAGATGATATCCACAGGACTTTCATGCCTGAATAATACTTTTGAATTATACAGGCTGTCTGATACTCCGCGATTGATGCGGTCGAAAAAAATTTCCAGAGAATATTTCTCTATAATCCCTTGTTCTGACAGAATATTCAGCTCTTCGAGGGTATATTCTTTATTTTGTTTGGATGAAAAGCCTTCATCCATAATGAATACGAATATTTTTGTGTCCATATTGATTGATTTTATTAATTGTAAATGACGTTCCAGTATTGAGGTATAGTATCTTCTTAGTTTGAAAAAGGGAGGTTATTCTATATGAAACAAATAACCTCCCTTTTTTCTTAGGATTTCTATTTAGCGATCATCTCAATAAATAAAATGAGCATGACCGGCTATTTCTTCTCCGATTCATTGTCCGGCTTAGGAATGTTATTGAGTAACTCTTCCGGAATATTTGTATTGAATATTTGATGGCCCTCTTTTTTTAATTGAGCAATACGTTCAGTCAGCATTTTTTTTCCAATCGGACTGGATAGCATTTCAGTAATATTGGCTTTTTTATTACCTCCGACTGTAAACCATGTATATTTTAGTTCTTTTTTACTCTCACCGAACACGATATTTTTAACTTCCAATTTTTTCAAGGTTTTTCGAAAGTCATCCTCGATTAAATCGGCACTTACTAAATTCCCTACTAATAGTTCGAGATCCATCTCCAGATCAAAATCGAATTCAGTTTTTATAGCCGGTAGGCTCTTGGCATATATTTCGGCTTGTGCCAATAATGCTTCTTTTTCCTTTACGGGATGGATATCCATACATCCGCCTTTTCCTGTATCTGAACATTCGGCTGTCAATACGTCGTTAACATAAAGTTTTGCGGAGAAAGCATTAGTTTCATCCGATAAAGCATAAAAATGCTTGATGTTTTTTAATTCAATTTTCATGACTTTTTAATTTTTAATTATTACTGATTGTTACAAAAAATGAAAGACTTATTCCATGAATAAGCCTTCAGTGTGAATAGGTATAAGTACACTTTATTTTGGTTTAGTATTTATAAATAAAGCTTTTTATTTTATCTACATAGCCGTCAAGTGGCTGACCTTTACAATAATATGAAAATGAGGTTTCTTTGTAGGTTTTTATTAGTCTTGTATCAGTATCGACACACAAGTAATAGTCAAATACGATAAACTGATCCACATCTATTCTTGTTCCTATAAGTTCAATTAAAGGTAATTTATGCCATACTGCTGTATGGTTATCATTTCTGATTATAGACTTAATCCACGTTTCCAGTTCTTCTTTATGCACGTGGTAGTACTCAAAATGAGCAATATATTCGAATAGATTTCTTTCATAATATTTTTTACCATTGGAGATAAAAACATATGTCCCATCTTCGAATTGTAATCTGTAATCAATTGTGCCCCTCCATTTTCCGGTACAGTGTCTTTTGCTATTTGCATACGATTTTTTACCCAGCAATTCGGTTAGCCTTACTTCAAGTTCTTTGATGTTTTCTGCCATAATATGATGATTTATAAAAAACAAAAGCCCGAACTTGTCTGTCCGGGCTGATTTCCTTTTTTGTCAGGATGCGATGTTATATTGCCTGCAAAAATGTTCTACTACATCAGGAATGTATTTTTTATAGTACGGCTGATTATCCATGCACCATTTTTTCATTTCTTCCCTTGTTTTCAAAGGCTGTTTCCAACTCCGATTGTTCATTATCATGTCGACTTGCAGTTGAAGTTCATCTATGAATTTCTGCACAGTCCAGCCTTCCCATATATGTTTTGAATAATTTATTTTTTTCATGGCTATAGCTTTTGTTTATTATTTATTACGTTTATAACAGGTTGGTTTTAATCCCAATTCTGCACCAATGCGGTCTTCCAACTGATCTCTCAGCCGTTTTTTGCGGTTCAGTAACGATTGACTTTTCTGGAGTGTCAGTAGGTCATCAATAAGTGTCAGCTCTTGCTGCATCTCTTTTGCCGAAGTAATACCATCGTTCTTAAATACCTTTACCCAAATCGGCAGGTCCCGTATTGGAATATTGGCAAATCCAGGTGTTATAATATGTTTTCCCATAATTGTTTTTGATATTTTATTATATTATACAAATAGATCAGTTAATCAAATAGTTGAAAGCTGATTGATATAATATTTTAAATACTCGTCATACTTTTTTTGATAAATTTCTGCGTATATATCAGGATTCTTTTTATCCATAAACTCACAGGGTAGCATTTTAAATACGTCTACCATTTTTTTTCTGCAAGCATGCAAGCCAGCTCATTAAGTTTTGCTCTTCTTTCATCTATAATACGTGCGTCCTTATTTGTAAATAAAGGCTTACTCTTATCATGGATAGAATAATATTCAATGGTTGTTATCGCTTTGTTATCTTCTAATGTAGATTAATTAGAATGCCTGTTTACTTATATTCAAAATCAGCCAATTCCGATATCCGGGCATAGTATTTATCGTAAAGCGGATTAAACTCATCCTGAAAATCTTCGGTATAGTTTTCTCCACAAACATCCATAAATTTTTCAGGCAGCATACCGTGTTTATCGGACATCTCTTTTTCGGCCAAAGCACATGAAAGTTCCATAATTGAGGTGTTGGTATCGTCTATAACTTGTTGCCTGCTCCGCCCGTCGAACCAGCGTAAAACATATCCTATGAAATACAGGATATTGTCGTATTCCTCTTCTCCTATTTTAAATTCTTTCCTTATTCCCTGAGTATCATCGTCGATGCCATCGACACGGATTATCCCTTCAGTTATGGATATAAAACTGACATCTTTTTTCAATAGCAGAATGGCTAATGGATAATCATCGTCATCGTCTGTCGGCTGAAAAGAAATCCGTCCGCCATTTTCCTGAATAGCATTTATGATAAGAGACTTTATCTTATTATCTATTGTTTCATGCTTTAATTTCAGCCTGTAATATTCTTTTTTCATATCATCTATTTTATTTTTTAGTTTATAATTCAACTCTGCCGGTTATTCTATAATTCTTCCAGTGGTTCATTATCATCTATCATACGAAAGAATTTATCGCCATCAGCCCACTTCTTAGCCTCCAGATAAAGTTCAAATGCCTCTTCCAGATTCAGCCCACCGGCAGGAAATGAAGCAAGAAGTTCTCCCATACACAGATCATTTTCATGGTATTCTTTTCTTATTTCTTCTATTGTTATTCCATCTGTAGCAATATGGTTTGCTTTCTTTTCTGCTCCGAATTGATCCTTCTGTTTATCAGGTAGTGAGTTATAATATTCAAGGGTACAGAAGACCGATTTTACATTTGCAGTACCGATACTGTAAGCCATGGTGCAAACGCCCGGCAGTGGTGCTTTTGCTTCACAAACAAGCGTTACATATAGCCCTGTTTCTATAAATAGACCCTCAATAGCCAATTCTCTGCCTGTAGTGAGTATTGCTTCGTATTGATCGGGATTTATTTTTATTATTATCTTATTTTCCATTGTTATTATAAATTAGTTAAAATCCCTCATGTCAAATATTCGTTGCAGGTAATTTCCGACTGTACTGCCGACAGGCTCGAAATGCTCGTCTAAAGACAGGTTTCCTTTGATTTTCCATACCGATCTCACTTCATTTAAGAGCTTGTTATGAGTCGTATCGCTCATTTTTCTTTCGATATTGATATATACCCTGATCATTTCTCCACCCGACGGGTAAGCATGTGCGAATTGCCGGACTATATTCCTTACTCTGGTCTTGGATGCCCCGTCGGTGTAGCTGACTGTTATATACGTTCTTAAATCCTCCTGCTTTGAGGTTAACTGAAAAATGACCGAAGGGAAGAATAGCTTTAGTTCTTTACCGATATCTCCCATCAGTGTTTCTGTTTTGATTTGAATTAATACACTCATAATCTTTATATTTAACTATTAATACAAAGAATACCCGTCCGCGAAGCGGATATTCTGTTTCACTGGGAGATAAAAGCATACGTGTTCGGGAATGTACAAGGTTTTTGGATAAAATCTGCATTTGTAAAAATGCAGATTTTGTTCAAAACCAGCCCCCCAAAGGGGCCACCTTGTTCATTCCGTTAAGAACGCGTATAGCTTCGCCCTGTGAAACAGAATATTTATATTTTAATTCCTGTTTTGTTGTTACCCGAAGGCATCACCGGAGATATCTTGATTACCTTTTCATCCTCTTTATTGTTCTTGTTCTTAGTTGTATGGATCGCAGATGTCTGGTTCGACATCGATTCTTTTATTTTTCTTTCCAAAGATTCCAGTTTCGTCTTCAGATCACTAAGCTCCTTCTCTTTACGCCAGGGGGTAGCCACTACTTTTTCAAGTGCTGGAATGTCTTTCCTCAGTATATCGATATCTGCCCTGTGTGATTCGATCAGTCCGGGTATTTTATCCAATGCCTTAATAAAACCGGTTGCAGCCAGCAGCGGGTCATGAGCAAGATTACCGTTATTGTAGGCGTACTTACAGGCTCCTTCGACAAAGAAATGATTGTACCTGAAATCATGCACACGGTCAGTTTTGACAAGTATATTGAAATCCAGCAGTTTTCCTATTTTCTTATACTCTCCCCACGTCTCGGCAGTCATCTCAATTTCCTTGAGCTTTTTGCCTATGGCTTCGGGATCGGTTTCATTAAAATCGTCAATCTTTATCGGATTCGGGCGTACTCCTTCTTCATTCTTAGGAGCTTTGTCTTCCAGATGTTTTAAATCGTTTATCATTCCCTCCAGCCTGTTTTCTTTCTTACCAAGTTCTACCTTAGCATCATCCAGCCGCCATTTTGTACCCGACAGGTTGTTGTTATAGGCTCTTAATTCTCCCTGGAGTACCGTTATCTGCCTTTCGGTTTTAACCTTATCCAGCAAATCGGTATTTCCCGAAAGGATAGCCACATATTCGGAAAAATTCATACCTCCGTCTTCAGTCAAGGCCCCCTCGTCAATGGTGCGTACACCCAGAGAATTAGTCTTTAGCTGCTTAATAAACAGGTCTTTGTTTTGCAGCAGATTAAATTTATAAGTATCAAGACTATTGAGTGAGGCATAGAGTATAGTATGCACCTTATTGTCGGCGTGTTCTTTGGCAACCCCGTTACCGGCACGGGCATAACGCCCTACACGTTGTATCAGCTCAGACGGCTTCCAGGGTACATCCAGATTATGCCCGGCTACAGCCCTGTCCTGAGCATTTACACCTGTTCCCAGCATGGCGGTTGAACCCATTACTACCCTTGCTTTGCCTTCTTTCATTTCTCTGATTATTTCCTTTCGCATATCCCGGTTTTTACCTTCATTGATAAACCGGATTTCTTTAGCGGGAATATGATAATCTTGTACCAGTTTCTGCTTGATCTCGGAAAATACGTTCCATTTGTCGGGCTTATAAGTACCCAAATCGGAAAAGATATTATGGAAAGCTTTCCATAATGTATTTTATGTAAAGCCTATCATTATGTAAAGTTGTTATGCTTTTATCTTGATAATCAATCTTATTTTATTAGACCTCACACTACAACTTTACATAAAAACCTGTTAAGAAAAACTTTTCAACCAA
>NZ_JAAKEM010000036.1:0-36444 GCF_011039195.1 Dysgonomonas sp. ZJ709 | reverse complement strand
GAGAAACCACGAAGCTGATATAAATAATCTGTCTTCAGGTAGATAGCCAGTCCTATAGCTCAGTTGGTTAGAGCGCTACACTGATAATGTAGAGGTCGGCAGTTCAAATCTGCCTGGGACTACCAGGTCAGTTCAACAGTTACCAGCAAGCCGCAGTAGTTTACTACTAACCGTAGACTGCTAACCGTTAACTACAACAATGGGGGATTAGCTCAGCTGGCTAGAGCACCTGCCTTTATATTATTTGCAGCCTATTTTTTTGTATCTTCTTTTTTGCAAATTACTGTTCGTTATTGTTTTAAAAGCTGAGACAGTTTGGTTTCTAATTCTTTGCCTCTAATATTTTTTGCTATAATACGTTTGTCTTTATCAAGTAAAAAATTGGCAGGTATGCTGTTTATTCCAAAGCTTTTAGTCAGTAGGGTGGCATCTTCGTTTGCCCAAGTGCCTGCATAAACATGAGTAAACTGACGGCATTTGTACTTTTCAATACCCTCAATCCATTCTTGCCGAGTGTTATCCAGAGAGATAGCATATACGGATAGTTTATCTTTGTACTTATTGTGTACGTTAAGTATGTTAGGGATTTCTTCTACACAAGGCACACACCATATAGCCCAGAAGTCAATTAATATATAATTTGTTTTTAGATCGGACACAGAGATATAGTTATCCTTGGGGTCTTTCAACTTTAAATTTTGCACTTTAGTTCCTATTGTATATACAGCTACATTATTAGTATCAGGTTTTACAGCATACATGCCGGGAGCTCTTCTTTCTTTTTCCCCGGGTATTGTAATGCCATCGGTCGTTTTATTTTTATCCTTAAAATACGTATAATCTCTAATTTCATCTCTCCGTTTATGCCAGTATTTACTTCTCTCACTTGCCAGAGGTGTCGTTTCTCCCAGAATATAATTTCGTCTAAATCCCTGAATTTGAATATTCTTAGGATACCTTTCCGAGATTATTTGAAGAACACTATCAAAAGTTATTTTCGAAATACCACCATTGCTCCTTGAAAAGCTTAATCTGGATAAAAGACCTTCAATGCTTGCCATATATTTTACCGAATCAAGGTTGCTAATGAGATATGTTTGTGCTAAATATTGCTTTAGAGAATCCCTCTCTTTGACAATTTTGGGAACTGCAATACTATCATCGTAATCAGCAACTTGAAGATCCTCTGTCAACTCTGATAATCTTCTATTCCCTTTTCTCATTTTCAAATCGATTTTTCTGAGTTCTTCTTCAGCAAAAGCCCCTTCAACAGTAGAACCATTTTCATAAAAACCCTCCGATGTTAAATTATTAACCTTGATATTTCTATCTTTTGAATCGACTGTTAGCATAGAGCGGTTCCAAGGTATTGTTATTTCCGAAAATGTAAGCTCGGTCATTGATACTGAATCGTTCATAATCCTGTCTACCAAAACAAATTCAGTCTGTCCCTTTTCTATAAAGCAAGAATCTGTAATATTGAATTCATTATCGTATAGGGACATCCAATATACCCATTGTGCCTCCTTATTGATAGATTCATCAATAATAACCGTAAGCGTCCGCACAGATTTTTGATTACAAGAGATGAGTAACAGCAGGAAAAGGAAATAAAAAAAGAATCGGGAATTTTTCATATGGTTTATAGAATAGAGTTTATATTTCAGAATCTTGATATTGTTGGTTTTGAGTCAAATATAATATTAAATAAAAAACTCTTAGCAGCAGATGTATTATATGACTTTCGAATATATTAAATAAAAATACTAATTAGAGACTGTTGCTTAGTTAAGTGTTTTTATCACTTATCCATCTGATTCTCTATCAACAATCTCCAAATTAGTGACTGGTATTTAATCAGTTTTTATTGATATTTGAAAACAGGATTCAAGAATAAAATCTGAACCTTGTAGTTTTTCATTTTCACAAACGAGTAGATAGTTCTCTCCAAATATTTATATAACTGAATATTATTAGTTGTAGTTTGCTCTTTTTATCAATTACTAATGCTCTTTTCTTCTTTATATACTTATCTTAAATATTGCTCGAATTAGAATATATTCTGTATTATTACTCAAATAATTGCTCAATAATTTGTCTGTATCTTGCCACGGAATTTTGAGAAACTTAGGGAACGAAAAAACAGCTGACAATTAGCTAATTGTCAGCTGCTCTTAATTTTATTCCGAGCTAAAATTATAGCTTCCGGATCCGACTTCGAAGACAGCGTAATTATTTTCTATCTTTATAAACTTTACACCCTCAGCCGAGGCTGCTTTCTTTTCGCCTTCTTTTACTTTATCCTTATCGGTGGCGGGAATATAGACAATAGCAGAACTATTGGCAGGAATGGTTATATCCCACTTAAATGTATTTTGCGTTTTATTCCATGAACTCTTGATTAATCCATGAGGTGATTTATAAGATGCTTTTACAAAGTCTAAGCCTTCCACTGTGTATGGTTTCATGCTTATTTGTTTAAAACCAAAGCTACCACAAGCATTTTGAATCCCGGCAAGGTATTCATAATACCAAATAATTAGATCACCTAATAACATTACATGATTTGCAGAATTCATCGCAGGATCGGCTGTATTACCATTCCAAAGTTCCCATATTGTAGTCGCTCCGTTCTCAGCCATATAACCCCAGCTCGGATAGCTTCGGTTAGTTGCTAATTTGTAAGCAAGATCGACACGTCCGTTATCAGACAATCCACGCATTAACCATTGCATCCCGATCAATCCGGTACTTACATGTCCGTTAAATTCATTTTCAGTTTTATCAACAATATTTTTAAATACAGCATCCTCATATTCTTTAGGAACCATCCCATAGCAAAGAGCTAAAAGATTTGCTGTAACGGTATTATTACTATATTGACCGGTTTCTTTATTCAAAAATTTATTATTGAATGCATCTTTCATTAATACAGCTTGCTGTGCAAAATCTTTTGCATCTTCCGGTTTATCCAATATATTGGCAAACTGTTCCATTAGATACATCATTCTATAATAGAAAGTTGTACCCAACACTGCACCTTCTGTTTTGCGTGCAGGATCTTGCGAATGAATTAACTCTTGCGATTCGGGAGGCATACACCAATCACCAAAATTATCTTTAGGCATAATGTTGTCTACCATATAGGTGTCTTTCATATAATCCAACCATTTTTTCATCGAATCGTAATGCTTAACAATAGGCTCTTTATTCCCAAATTGTTCGTAAAGCATATTGGCTATAATAAGGTAGGCAGCAGGCCAGGTCATATCATCAACATATACAGACCAATAGTTGGGAGCGACAGCTGGAAGCGCACCATTCTCAAGTTGAGATTGTTGTATATCATCCAGCCATTTGGAATACAAAAGATTGTTGTCGAATATAAAACTTTCTCCGTGCGAGCCAACCGCACGATCGCCTAACCAACCCATACGTTCATCGCGTTGCGGACAGTCGGTCGGCATCCCGCGATAATTGCCGCGTATACCCCAATAAGAGTTTTTATATATTTGATTAATGGTTTCGTTCGATGTTTCAAATTCTCCTATTGTTTCCATCTCATCATATAGCACTAGGCCTTCGAAATCGTTGATAGTAGGAGTTCCCGGAAATCCAGTTATTTCTACAAAACGAAATCCATGATAAGTAAATGTAGATTGCCATGTTTCTTGTCCATCACCTTTCAGTGTATATTTATCAGTAACTAAAGCTGATCTAAGGTTGTCCATGTAGAGGCTACCGTCATTTTTCAATAATTCGGCAAATCTTAACTGTACTTGTTGTCCTTTATTTCCTTTTACTTTTATACGAAGCCAACCTACCATGTTTTGCCCCATGTCCATAATAAATGTTCCCGGCTTTTGTTCGGTAATAGCAATTGGTTTAACCGTATCCATTACTTGGATGTTCGGATTGAGTTGAGCCTCAACTTTTCCTCCCGGTTCTGTTACAAGTTCAGCTTGTAACCATTTCGAATCATCAAATCCAGATTTATCCCAACCGGGCATTTCCATCAAAGCATTGTATTCCTCACCATCAAATTCACTGTTAGAGCGTATAGGACCATTGGCTGTTACTTTCCACGAATTGTCACTAATAATAGATTCTTTTTCACCGTCAGTATATTCTACTTCGAGCTGAAGAAGCATTTTAGGGAACCCAAAATGCCTGATACCCGGTTCTCTCATTGAGAAATATCGCCCGCCACCTAATACAACACCGATAGCATTATTACCTGAAATAATATCTTTTGTTACATCGAAGGTGTTATATTTAACTACTTTAGAATAATCTGTTGGGGTAGGGGCTAGTACTTGCGTACCAATACGGTTATTGTTTATATAAGCTTCGTAAAATCCTAAGCCCGAAATGTATAAAACTGCTTTTTTAATTTCCTTTTTCGTTTCAAATTCTTTACGGAAATAACGAGCTGCCAAGCGTGTCTTTCCGACTAATACATCACCATCGAAACTTTTGTCAAGTCCTGTCCATTTGGCTTGCCAATCAGAAGAGTTCATCAACCCCATTGTCCACGAAGCAGGTTCGCTCCATTCCGATTCTCCGCGATTGGTTTTTACTTTCACTTTCCAGTAGCATTCAGCTCTGCTTTCCAACTTCTTTCCGGCATACGGAATGTATATTGACTCGTCGGATTTAACAACTTTCGAATCCCATAAATCACCTTCATTAGCATCAAGTTTTTCTAAAGAAGAAGCAACTAATATATGGTAATTAGTTTGCTGTACATCACGACCGGTCGCAGATAATTCCCAACTCAATCTAGGTGAAATACAATCGATTCCTTGAGGATTCGTTTGCATTTCGCACCGAATATTCTGAATTGCTATCTCTGATTTGGTAGTGCAGGACGCAATCAATGCACAAAATAATAATGTGATTAATGTGTAATAAATTCTTTTCATATTATGAATATTAGATTTTCGGTTCTATAACTGAAGATAAACAATGCTAACAATCTTTCGGAACATCCTTCCCGAATGTATATACAACATAAAATTAACAAATTATCTAAACTCAATATTTAACTAATTGAGATAAACAGTTAAATAAATGATTTTTCTATTTCATAAAATAGAGAAATCACTTAGAGTACTTTATGTAGTGGTCAGCTTATATTCTAACAAATGACCGAAATAGAAAACTAGTTTTTAGAAAAAATAGACAGACTGAAAATTGTGGGACGATTGTTAGTATTATTTATTTTTCGCTTTCTCTTTCTGCAATACAAGCTGCTGCCGTGAAAAGAATATCGGTCGAAGAATTCAGTGCAGTCTCTGTTGAATCTTGAATCACACTAATAGTCATACCAACACCTACTACCAGCATTGCAGTATCGGCAGGAATATTGAATAGACTGCATGCAACAGGAATCAATAGAAGAGAACCTCCCGGAACACCCGATGCTCCACAAGCACCTAGAGCCGAAATGATACTCAATAAAATAGCTGTGGAAATATCTATATCGGCACCTAACGTATGTGCTGCTGCAAGGGTAAGAACTGTAATGGTTACTGCTGCGCCTTCCATGTTGATAGTAGCTCCTAAGGGGATAGTAACAGAATAGGTATCCTCATCGAGATCCATTTTCTTTGCCAATGCAAGATTTACAGGCACATTGGCAGCTGAACTACGAGTGAAGAAAGCGGTTATTCCACTTTCTTTGAGGCAAGTAAAAACTAAGGGATAGGGATTTCGCTTTATTTTCCAAAAAACTATGAGTGGATTAACTACCAGAGCGACAAATACCATTGTACCTACTAAAACTAATAATACATGCAGATATTCCAATAGGGTGGCTAAGCCTGTTTCGGCAATTGTAGAGGCTACTAATCCCAAAATACCTATAGGTGCGAAACGGATTATTATTCTTATTATAAAAATAACAGCATCAGATAAATCAGTGAATACAGATTTAGTGCTTTCTGAGGCTTTTCTAAGAAAGAATCCCAAACCAATTGCCCAGGCCAATATTCCTATAAAATTTGAACTCATTATTGCATTAATAGGATTATCAACCACTTTGAAGAGTATGTCTTTTAGGACTTCTAATATGCCGGACGGTGGTTGCAAATTAATTATGTCTTGGCTCTTAAATGTAAGCGAAGAAGGAAATAAAAAGCTGGTAGCTACTGCAGTTAAAGCCGCAAGGAAAGTTCCGAGTAAATAGAGGAACAAAACAGATTTTATATTTGTTTTTTGTTCGCTTTTATGATTGGTAATGGAAGATATAATAAGTAGAAAAACCAGAATAGGTGCTGCCGCTTTTAATGCCGAAAGAAATAGATCACCTAAAATCCCGGCAGATATGGCAACGTCGGGAAAGAAAATTCCCAATAATATACCGAAAAACAGACCTATTGATATTTGAAGAACGAGGTTTCCCTTGAAAATAAAATTCTTAATACTCATAAAAGAATGATAATAGTGTAATTATGATATATAACTGGTCGAATAAATTGCTTAAAGTTACAAGAAAAAATGGATATGGCTTCATTGTGTTATTAAAAAGAAAGTGTATATTGAACCGGAATATATTTTAGACTATTATCAATCTATTATCAATCATGTGGCTCGAAGATTATCATCGTTTGGAAGATATAACAAATAATAATTTGTATCTAGTATTGATCCTGAAAAACTTAGATGCTAATAAGATTTAAAGGAATATATGTACATACTTTATTTTACTTATCTTTGATGCAATTTTAATAAACATAATTTTACTTTCTTTATCAATTGAGTGCAAGAAGATATTTATTGTTTTATTGCATTGACTGTGAGAAAGAAAGATAGAAAAAATAACGAAGTCTTATAACTTACCTAATTATACAAAATACGTGATCTTAATAGCAGAAAGTGGATCTACAAAAACAGAATGGTGTCTGGTCGATAGGAATGGCATAGTAGAGCATTTCCTATCGGATGGTATTAATCCCTTTTTTCAAAGTAGGAAAGAAATTAGTAGGTTAATTCGCTTACAAGTACCTCCTGTTTTCTTTAAGACTAAATTCAGCACCATTTACTTCTATGGTGCGGGTTGTTCTTCTCTCGAAAAAAAGAATCAGGTTAAGGCATCATTAGAAGCCCAATTTAAGACTCCGGCTGTAATAGAAAGTGACTTATTAGGTTCGGCTCGATCTTTGTTTCAGGACAAGTCGGGCATTGCTTGTATTTTGGGTACAGGCTCTAACTCCTGTTTTTATGATGGCGAATCTATCATTAAGAATGTAAGATCGTTAGGCTATATATTAGGAGACGAAGGTAGTGGTGCTTCTTTAGGGAAAGCTTTTTTGTCAGACTGCCTGAAAGGGCTTGCTCCGGATGCATTGGCCGAATTATTCTATAAAAAATATAAAATAGATCCCGAAGAGATTCTGAATTATATCTATGAGAAACCTTTTCCAAACAGGTTGCTGTCTGTATTGTCTTTCTTCTTGTACGAACATCTTGATGAGCCTTATGTAAAAGGGCTTGTTTATAAAAGTCTGCGCTCGTTTTTCGAACGTAATATATTGCAATATAAATACACAGAATATCCTGTACGCTTTGTTGGAACCATTGCCAATATGTACTCTCCCATATTGAGAGAGATTGCTAAAGACATAGGAATCTGTATTGATGTGATAATTGAAAACCCGCTTCAAGGGTTAATTACTTATCACAGAGAACATGGTCAGTTGTAGATAATTGTTGTAAGATTAGTTCTCGAACATAAATGTAAGAATATTCTTCATCAGGTTTTCCTTTTCAATTTCGTCTTTAATTGCTTCGAACGGGAAGCCGATAACACAGGTCTTATAATCTCCTTGAGATGCTATTCCTGCACTTAAGTTATTTTCCGAATATCTGAATATAGTATAACTATTATCTCCTACAGGTTCTAATGCATCGGGTGATTCTACTGCGTATGATATTGAATTCGGTTTAGTATAGAATTCATAATTGCCCGAAATCATAGGAAATGGAGACGTTACACTTTTTACCTTGCCTGTAACCGCTGCTCTGTCTACGCGCCATTTGTATTTCAATACATTATTTGCAAAATCCTGATCTTCTTTTTGTGGCGATTCTGTATCCCAAAGGTCTGAGGCAACGAATGCTCCACTGATAAATATATTTCCACCTTGATTGCAGTATGCTGTAATCTTTTGTTGTAACTCTTTCGGAAAGGTTTTAAATTTAGCAGGATGTACACCTCTTCCTATTTTAGTTTGCTTTTGTTTTCCTAAAATAAGATCAAGCAGTTTATATTTATTAAGATCTATTTGCCCGTTAGATACAGCTTGAGCACTGCAAGAAATAAAAGAGTAATTAGATTTCACAATAGCTTTTCCGTGTATAGCCGGATAATCGAACGTATTTCCTGCAACCACAGTCGTTTCATAATTGGCATTACTCGCTCCGAATCCTGCCGCATCATCGTCCATCCATGGAATTTTGCGTCTGAATTCGTATTGACTTCCTATATAGTTGTACTCTACCTTATCGGATACACCATGGTCTATGAAGTCTACAAAACCGCCGATACTATCCGTTGTAACAAAACTGAAAGGTGCAGATAGACGATCGAATCCATTTACTACTAGGACTATTCCTTTCTCATCCGATTTGCGGCAAACCGAAAGTATTTCGGAAGGGAAGCTCTCTCCTCCTTTATTTAAAGCAGCTATTTTGAAACTGTAGATTTTATCTTTCTTGATATTCAAAGTCGTCTTAGTATTATTGACTACTTGTCCGTTATCAAAATCGCTATCGCCAATTCTGGTGTAAACTATATACTTGTCAGGTTTGGCCGTTGGTTCTGAAACATCTTCAACCGGAGTCCACTTCAATTCTACATTTGTTTCTCCTGCGAATTCGGCACTAAACGATTTTACAGGTAAAGGTTGCACTACATAATCTGTTCTATACTGTTGTGCTACGAATTTGAGCATTCCTTTGTATATTGATCTGCTGACAGTGAATCTGAAGCGAGGATCTAGTCCATAGCGCATATCTGCAAAATTCTGATGGGATAGGAGTTCCAATAGCATAGTCGGTACATTCGGTGTTCGCGCCTCGCTATAAGAACGGTTCCATATATGGCGACGTGTCCAGTTCGGTTCATAATCTCGGCGAATGTCTTTAACAACTTCGTCCATTATCATATCAGTAAGATCACGTGAAGTCCATCGTGTTTTTCCGTTCTCAAACTTTTCATCGTTTGTATGCGTCATGCAAATACCTAATGTACCTATAATGGAGTCATTGAAAGTAGTACCTGCATCGGTGTGAAATGCCATAGCCAAATCGACTGGTATACCCAGCCCTTCGGCTTTGGGCAGTACCGAAGAACCTCCTGCTATGTAATTTACCCAAAAGCCCCTGCTTTGGTAATCGTCTGTATAATCGTTTTTGCCCTCACTTTTGTTATATATACTGTCGGGAGCACCTGCCCATTGCAGCCAATATCTTGCCCCTTCTGTATATCGGGGATAACCGCTAATTTCGGGTTGATAATCTATCTTAGGTAATTTTTTTGCATTCGTATTCTCTTCTATTGATTCCGAGCTTTTTGTATTGTCGGTCACAATTCCACTGGGGTGGGGTAGTCGGGCTATATTTCCCATTCCTCCACCTATTTTAATAGCATCAGCTGTAACGATACGTTCGGCTTTTTGACTTTTGTTAGATAGCGTTATTTTGCAGGCTTCATTTACGCCTTTATCGAAAGTAAAGAAACCTAAGAATATCCATGTTCCGCCGCCCATCTTCTGATTTATCTTAAAATCCGTTTGTCCTCCTGCATGATAAATACTATAAAGAGCATCGTCTGTACTGTTATCCAAAGTTTTATAAGAGATATAAACACCATATTGTCCTTTTTCCGGTATGTCTGGTATCCATTCACCAATACTTTCATTTCCTTTATTCACCGTTTTAATTTGTCGGTAGCTACCCATTTTAAACGGATTTTCTCCATCGAGGAAAAATTCTTTAGTATGCGCAAATCCCGAATAAGAACCTTTTTCCCAATCTTCTTTTCCCGATTTTTCGCGATAGATGGAATTGTCGGAATCCTTATCATTGTCAACGATAATTTCATGTTTTTGAATATCCCGTTCTCGGGGCAAGAGTACATTCGCTCCTGCATTTTCCAACATAGGAACCAGATAGGGCAACACATAACTTTGTGTATAAAGGTCTTCTACCGTTTGGAAAATACGTGCTCTTTGCCACTCCCATCTGGCTAGTTTTTGTTCGTAATACCAGCCATGACTTTGCCATATAGCCAGATGACGATTTTGTAAACCTTTATCGAGAGTATAAATTTTTGATATATTAGTGATTAAAGGTTTGTCCGATTTATTGTTGAATAAGTCTTTTTTATTTCTGTTGGATGGAACAAGTTCTTCAATCTTTTGGGTATCAGTAATGAGCTCCATTTTGTATTTCGCGAATTCAGCAGGAAGTATATTTCTTATATCTGAATATATTTTATCTACATCATGTTTCCGAAAGGGAATATAGGATAGATTGATTCCGGCAAAGAGTTTTATTGTTTTATTTTCTACAATAACGGAATCGATATTCACCTTATGTACTCTTACATCTTTGTTAGCAATATTAGTGAGATATAAACCTATTTCAGCTCGGGTTTCGTCAGAAATATTCTGTGCTTTAGTTTCATGTATATTAAAAAATGAAATCAAAAAGCATAATGATAATAGGGTAATAATTGTTCTCATTTTATATTTTTTATCAAAGGTGATTCTTTTGCAGATAATTTATATTACAGACGTTCGAAGGAATATCCTTTCTTTTTTAGTTTCAATATTATCTCATCCAAGCGAAGATATAATTTATCTGTTCTACTTGGATGCGTTCCCGGATGAATAAGTACAATACTGCCGTTAAGCCCATTCTCTTTTTCAAAAACGAATAACTGATCGATAAGTTCTTCCGACGATTTGTAATTTTTCATATCGGGCGTTGTATAATCAGCAGCAGTTTTAATACCGGGTGTGAAATTAATAACAGTTTGCCCTTGCGATTCTATCCATCTTACATTTTCTTTATTGTACCATTCGTAGGGCGGCAGAAAATAAATGCTTTTATCAATATCTATATTAAATCTGGATAATTCTTTCAAATTTTGATTCAAATCGTTTATAAGGCTGTCTTTGGTAACGAAAGAATTTTGGCGATCATCCCATGGGGCATATAGTAGATGCTTATCAGAATGTCCACCTACATAATGACCATTGTTGATGATTTTTCTGATAATCTGTTCATGTTCTTTCATTCGCAGGCAGTTCCCTGTGAGAAAAAAAGAAGCCTTAATCTTATTTTCGTCCAATGTTTTAAGGATAGATGGTGCTCCTTCGAATGCTGAATCCGCAGAGAATATCAAATGAATTACTTTACGATCGGTGCCAATTTGTACCGTAGATCCCTGACTATCTTTTACATTATTCTTTTTTTGATCTTTACCTATTTTCTCCATGGTCGACAAATAGAAACTAAGGCTTGCTGTTCCATCCATTGTTGGTTCGTTAGACGAATAATCTCCCGGATCGTCGTGGTAGACAGCAGGTCCGAATTGGAATGGTGCATACGAATCTTCGTATCTCAGATGTATGCCTCTTAGGTTCTCATATATCGATTTGTAAATTGGTCCGTCGACCAATCCTCCATAAGGAATGTCGTGTAATAATTCGGAAACAAAAGAATGAGGTTTCGATGGATAATCGCCACCTTCAGGAAAACCGCATATCATAGCCGTCCCCCAAGGATTGCAACCGAATAGCCAATCTCTGAGTGCTGCCTCCATTTCCAGATAGGTGTCATCACCCGATGTTTCATTATAAAGTCGGGCATGAGTTACTGCTGCTGCAACCAGATTGTTTGAACACCAAATAAAAGGTATTCCGAAAAGAAATGGGTCGTCGTTTTCATTAGCTCGTTTTAGCAGGCAGTTCAAGCCGTTGCCCATATACTTTGAATATTTGTCTTTGATATTCTTGTCGTTCGATTGAGATAGATAATAATGTCCTAAATTGACAAATGGATAAAACTGATAATGGCGGGCTCTACCCAATTCCATCCATGGAGTAATTTCTTCCAGTTGCCCCCAGTAGTCGGCTTTCTTAAGCCAAGATTCGTCATTTGTCAGATTGTATTTAACTGCTGCTGCAAGTTCTATATCGTCTACATAATTATCTTCTTCATAAAAATACGGAGACTTCAAACATGCGGTTTGTGTATTCCCTATCACTGTCTCTGCAAAACTATAAGCAGGCTGAGCTTTATTTTTTAGGGCAGAAGCAAAAGTGGGGTCTATATCTTTAAATATATCTGCTCCTAGAGCGAAAGCAGAAGCAAACTTTCCGGCACTGGACGAAACGCCTGTTGTACGGTTTTTATATTGTCCTAATCCTTGTGGATTTCCTGTAATGAAATATACAGGGCGTCCTGTTCCTTCACCCCAACCATAATCTACATGGTCTTTAGATGGTAAACGCATGCTGGCGTGATCTCTGTCGTCTGCTATTTGATTAAACATTATAGCCGAATCAGGATTCATTTTTATCATCCATTCCAACCCCCAGCGTATTTCGTCCAGGATGTCGGGAATGCCATTTTGCCCTTCTTTGCCTAATGCATTATATTTGTCTTTAAATATAGTTTTGTCGGGAGTCTTTTGCCAAGCGAACAGCATTTGGAATGTTGCATTAGCCGATGTTGGTAAGTATTGTAAATAATCGGAAGCGTCGTGCCATCCGCCGCGAACATCAATGGCTTCGCCTGTGCGGGTAGGATGATCTACAATAAAGCCATCGTGTTGATGACATTCTGCATCCAGATAAGGATTGTATCCACAACGTTGCTGACGCATGTAGTTGAGGAGGAAATCTGCAGCTCCATCATATACGTTTGTATTAATTTTGAATACTGGTGATTTTACACCATCACATTCTATATAGTATTCTCCATCAGTATTTAGTTGAGAGAAGTTGAGGCGTAATGCTTTCTGCATGCTCCATCGTTTTGCATTGGCAGCAATACCTTCTCCTTTGAAAACTGAGATATTAGATTTTACATCTTTTACCTCAAAATAAGTAATGTTATTTTTTTCTTGGGATATAAAAACAGCAACCTTAATACTTTGCGGTAAATATCCTAACTGATTGATTCTTATCCATGAAGTGGATTGTCCCTGCATTACTATAAAGCCCATAAGGGCAATACATAAAGTAAGTAAACGATTTGGTTTCATTTTTTAGGATATTAGTAATGATAAATTAAGGTTATTCTTCAAGTAAAAGTATAATATTCGTAGATCATTAGTATGAAAAATAAAGAGGCATCCAATTATTTAAGATGCCTCTTTATCCATCTTTGGTGTATGTTACCAACCCGGCGTTTGGGTCAGAGTGTAACCTTTAGCTTTGTACAAATCAATTTGGTTTTTACCAATAGGAGCTAAATAAACTCTATCGGTAAACGGGTCTCTATTTGCAACATTTTCTGGCAAGTAATACCCAACCATGTCGGCTTGATTCGTACCATTGAATACAACAATTGTTCCATTCTCTTTTTGTACCTGTGTTACATTGATTTTTGTATCAGAAAGTAGTGTCGGTATTTCATTTGGAATATCAATCCATATACTTCTCAACAAATCAGGATTTGTAACACCATCCATATAATTTATTTTTTTCCAACGTTTGATATCTAACAGTCGAGATTGTTCGGCGTACAATTCCATTCTACGTTCGCGGCGAATCTCCCATATCAGAGCCGGTACATTTGCATCTCGGCTTGGATCATTCGGCAAATTACCTAAATTCATAGGAGCAGTTTTTGTAACTCCTTTGTCGATTGCTTCAGGTGCTAGATCTCTATTTCGTATAGCGTTTATCGATCTTTCGATATCGCCTTGTGATACTGCAGATCCACCTAAAGCAGCTAATTCTGCTTTGGCTTCAATCCAATTGAGAAGTATTTCTGCATAACGGATTATCGGTGCATCGTTGGTATTTGTTTGACTGGTATATTTGGGTGGATAATCCCCCTTGTCAGCATAAGTCGGGCCAACTCTATCTATGAACTTAACAGTATATAGTAAGCCTGCTGCCTGCTCTCTTGGTTGATCCCAGAAAGTAGCTTCAAATCGTGGATCACGGCTTTTCTGTAAGTCTGATATGCTAAACGATTTAGCATTGGCCACTGTTGAATTCTGCCAAGGCTTGCCATCATTGCAAATAAACGATTTCACAAGGCTTAGGTTTGCCGAAAAAGCTTGGTTTTCAGTTAAGTTGTTGTATGAGGCAATAGCGTGAGTAACACCCAAGGCTGCATCGTAAGTTCTATAAAGAATGCATTCTTTATTTTTACTTAAGTCTTCAGATCCAAAAAGACTACGGAAATCACCGTCAATTTGGTATTTACTGCCCATAACCAACTCTGATGCTTTAACCGAGAAATCGAGGAATTTTTTAGCTCTCGCATTATCTCCCTTTTGATATTTTTGCCATGTACCTTCGAATAGCATCCAGCGCGAAATAAAGGCAGCTGCAATATCCTTATTTACATATTGATTACCATCGCTGGCACGGATATTATTTAAAACATATTCGAAATCGGTATAGATGGCATCCATAACATCATTGCGGGCAGTTCTATCCTGATATAGGATATCATTATCGATTGTAGTGACTAATCTATCCATATATGGAACATCGCCGAATACACTTACTAGTCTGCAATAATCTAAGGCTCGGAAAAAACGTGCTACAGCTGTCCAGTGATTGTATGCTTCAGTTGTAAGTATACCTGTCATTCTTGTATCCATCCGGTTTAGCATAACATTCGATTTGCGAATCCATCCGAAATACCACGTAGGACCAGTATATTCGCTAAGCCATGCAGGGGCACTACCGCTACCAGAAGTTTCTCCTGTCGTATTGTTATTACTACCTCTGGTGTTTGGAACACTTATTTCAAATAAGGCTTGTCTGTTGGAATTGACAACATCATCGTTAAATGTAAGACCTCTTATCGGTGTATAATCTGCGACAAAACCGGTATTGTAGCCAGGGAAGAATTGAGCATAATATTCATTGGCATACAAACGCAGATTGTCTTCGCTTGTCCAATATGTGTCGTCGTCCGGATTAGCTAGTTGCGGACGATCCAGAACATCATCATTGCAGCCAGTCATTACCAATATTGTTGATAAGACTATTATTGATGCTGTATTTTTTATAATTTCTATTGTATTCATAATTCTTGCTTTAAAAAGTTAACTGAACGCCAAAAGATAAACTCTTGAACATCGGAGTTCCCACACCTGTACGACCCGAGTTGTAGTTACTCTCATTGAACATAGAGAAACCGGATACTACTTCGGGATCGATTGGTAAACCTCTCAAATTATCGAAAGTGAAAAAGTTTTCGACAGACATATATATACGAGCATTTTTGAGATATGCTTTCTTTATTAATTCCGGAGAAAGAGTGTAACCTAATGTAATATTCTTGATCCTCAAATAAGACATATCTAACAAATAGCGGGACTGTACCTGCATATTATTAAGATTTATAGCACTTGCGGCCATATTATAAGGGCGCGGATAGAAAGCATCTGTACGGTCTTCTTTCCAGAAATCACCTGCAATAGTCTGAGGCATTGCTCCATCACCAGCATTGTAACCCGGAATAGCTAAAAGCCCGTTACCCCATATCTGGCGTTTGCCAACTCCTTGGAAAAATATAGAGAAATCGATACCTTTATAGTCTGCGCCTAAACGGAAACCATATTCGTATCGAGGTGTCGTATTACCAATTACTTCAAGGTCACCACTGTCGCCTACAACTCCGCTACCGTCATCAATTTTTCCATCTCCATTTAGATCTACAAATTTCACATCTCCGGGGCCAAAAACGAAATTGCTCGAGTTTTGTAGATAAACCTGATTGGGATTACCTTCTTTTAATTGCCATACTTCTTTTCCATCTACAGTTACACGATTGAAATCACTTTCCTGATATAGACGGTCTGTTCTGTATCCATAGATGTCTCCCCAACGTTTTCCTTTATAGTTAGCATAATAATCTTTTACATTCTTGGTTGCTTCGTCAGGATAGTCAGTGATCATTGATGTAGCATCGGATAAAGTTGCTAAGAAATTAATTCCAATTCCATTGCTGAATCTATGGTTGAAATCTACAGCAATCTCCCAACCGCGTGTTCTCAACTCTCCATAGTTACCTCTAGGAACAGGGCCTCCAAATGTATAAGGAAGATCGATACCTTGCGTAATCATACTTTTAGTTGTACGTTGATACCAATCGTAAGTTATACCTAACTTATCTTTAAATAAACGAAGATCGAAACCTAGATTTAGGTTTTCAATATCTTGCCATGTTATATTTGCATCAGCTGCAAGAGGTGTGGAATATCCTTGTACTTTATTTGCTCCGTTGATCCATTGATAAGCCGGTGATGCCCAACTTGTAAATGAATTCATAAGAGGAACATATAAGTTATTAGGGACAGATTGGTCTCCAATACTACCCCAAGAACCTCTCAATTTGAGGAAGCTTAGGGTTGGATTTAATTCTTCCATAAATGATTCATTCGTTACTATCCAGCCTGCAGAGAATGATGGGAACCATCTCCATTTCAGGTCATTCGGGAATTTTGACGAACCATCGTATCTCAAGTTTCCTTCTAATAAGTATTTGCCCATTAGCATATAGTTTATACGACCAAAATATCCTAGTTGAGACTCCCACAATGTTTTACCACCAGCTGTTTGAGTTCCGTTAGCTAAAGTGAACTGCGGGTTGGTTATATCGAATAAATCTGTCTTTTGTGACCAATTAGATACATTTTTAGACTTAACCCAGTTCAAACCGGCCATAAATTTGAAATTATGATCATCGTTCAATTTCAGATTATATGTTGTGAAGACGTTCGATGTCGATTGTCTGTAATTTTCAGCTTCGCGATATATATGGTCCGGATTTGCACCTCTTCCGGTATAGGTTACATAAGGTAATTCGTATGCCGGCATAGCATCAGCACTGCCTTCAGGAACAATATTACCTTCATTGTTTACATATATACGGTTGCCATTTTCGTCATTTCTGGCCACAGCACCACCCCATGAGTTTCTGGCTGTAAATCGGGTACCCGGTTTGTTCCATGACATATCTTGGTTGGCAAAGGTATAATCGGCATCCAGTGTCCAGTCTTTAGATAGAGTGATTGTAGCGCCAATATTTATATTGGTATAGCCATATGATTGTTCTGCTGTGTTCGAGTTTTCCAATTCGAAAGCAGCGCTTCTAATTGGATCTCCGTTTTCTGTTCCAAAAGGAGATAAAGGTCCCCATCTATAAACATAATACCATGCATCTGCAGTAGTTGAATTTGTAGCATAAGGGTAGCGTTTTCTACGATCAGAATACAACACACCGCCTCGTACAGTTACGTACTTATTAATTTTCGAACTCAATCTTATGGTTGCGTTATAGCGTGTGAAATCATCTTTGTCAGCAGGCTTCATCATTCCACTTTGGTTAAGATAGCCTAATCCGATATTGTAAGAAACTGATCCGCTTTTGCCATTTAAAGACAGATTGTGAGCTTGAGCGGGAGTCCACTCTTCGATCATATAGTCGTATGAATCATATAATCGTACACCCATTTTTGATGCACCATCCATATACCAGTCTCTTCCGTATACCATAGGGTCGTTAGCACCTACTTTTCCACTGTATTTTTCTATCCATTGTTTCGATCTTTCAAAACTTGTGCGGTCAGCTAGCCAAAAAGCTCCTGATTTTGTATTACCAATTCTTTCAGCTGCCAGAACAGAGTATTCAACAGCATCTATGCCGCCCATGTTGATATTTTTCGATGTCTTCTGCCACGAAATATTATTTGAATATTCAACTACCACACTTTCTTCTTTAGCACCTTGTTTTGTGGTAATCAATATAACTCCGAATGCACCTTTAGCTCCGTATATGGAGGTAGAGGCAGCATCTTTAAGTACAGAAATAGATGCTATATCGTTGGCATTTATCATTTGTATACTTGGTATTTCGACGTTGTCGACCAAGATAAGAGGAGCAGAACCACCTGTAAGTGAACCTACTTGTCCACGGATTTTCATCACAGGATCGGAACCTACTTCACCATTCGGTATTGTAACGCTAAGTCCCGGTACAGCACCTTGCAAGCCACGACCTACATCGGGGATAGGCCGGCTGTCGAGAGTCTTACCTACATCTACCGATGTAACAGCTCCCGTCAGATTTTCTTTCTTTTGTACACCGAATCCCACGACTACAACTTCTTGCATGAGTTGGGAATCTTCTTTCATTACGATATCTATAGTTTTTCTGCTTCCTACTGCAATCGATTGTGGGTGAAATCCGACATACGAGAAGACAAGAGTCGCATCGGGCGTTGTATTGATAGTATATTTTCCATCTACGTCGCTAATAGTGCCTTGTGTTGTTCCTCTAGCTACAACACTAACCCCAATGAGGGCTTCTCCTTTTTCGTCTATAATTTTTCCTTGTACTGTAACTTTAGCTTGTTGTTGCTCCATTACATTGCTGTTCAGATGAGGTTTTGCACTAGCATAACCACTACCCATGAACGAACATATCAGCCCGAAAGCGAATACACAAAGAACTTTCTTTGGCAGTGTTTTTCTGCATTTCCTAGGAATGTTCATAATACTTGGTTTATTCGTTGATATTGTTTTAATATAAAATTGAAATACATAAGGTTATTGAGAAGGTTGAAGTTTTCCATAGGCAGATTGTATCTATATTCTACAAATGAGTTATTTATAATAATTGTTGTTTTTATTCAAGGTTTACTAATATTCCTACATGCCCTTCAGCCGATGTAAATAAGCACTCTTTGTTGTTTAAAGGCACTACAGTATTTATAAGTGAGTTACCTATCTTGTGTTTCCATAAAAGATTTCCGTCTTTTGCTTCCAAAGCGAAAATCAATCCATTTTTAGTACTTCCGAAGACTACTCCGTCTTTCTCGACAGGCATAGATGGCGCATGGTCGTAACCATAGCCTACATTCGTCGCCCAAATTCGTTCCGGTACATTTGCTATTGCTGAATAGCATACGACACTGTCCTGCATCGTTTTGCTATATAGTTGCGTTTTGTCGGCTGATAGACCAATAGTTTCGCGTACCATCGACTCTTTTGTTCGCCAGATTGTTTGTCCTGTTTCAGCATCTAATGCCGTCATAACCCGATCGGGTGCTGTAAAGAATATTTTTCCGTGTGCTGCTACAGGCCATACTGCGGCAGGCGAAAAATGCATACGGGTAAGATCGCCATTCCATGTCCATAAGAGCTCACCGGTTCGTTTGTTTAGGGCATACAGATTGTTATCCCAAGCACCGAAAATTACTTTATCTTTATAGATAAGAGGTTTTGTTTCGATATAACCTTTTACATGGGCGTATTCCCACACTAATTTGCCTGATTTAGTATCTATTGCTCTAAATGTGTGATCACTTGCGCCTATGTAGGCAATTCCATTTTCGATAGTAACAGCACCTAATACGGCTTCTTGCGTTGGATATTTCCATATCTGTTTGCCCGTTTCAGAGTCTATACCATAAATGTTTTTATCTGCTGATCCAAATATAACGATACCTTCCTCGACTGCTGGTGTACCGACAATTCTATTATCTGATTTGAAAGTCCAGTTTATCAAACCATCTGATAGTGAAAGACAAGTTAATAAACCTGTGTCGTCACCTACGTATATTTTGTTATTATAGATAACAGGTGATGAATAGATCGTACCACCTATTCTGGTTATCCATTTTTCTTTAATCTTAGGATAGATATGATTTACAGAGTCAGACGGATGTTTATAATTTGAATTGTCTTCTGCGTAGTATTTTTGGGTAAGTGAATAACCGCCCCATTTTTTAGGATTTTGTCCTATTTTATGTTCATATACTGAAATCGAATCTTTATTTACTTCGTAAAGTGAATAGCCTCCTTTATTATCTGTTTTGTCTCTTAGGTTAGAGCGATTGATAATTCCCGGAATGCCATCGTAAGAGAATAGTAAATTGCGGTGATAGTGGCCTCCTAATACAGCTTTTATGTTGTATTTTCGAGCTAAATCTGTTACTTCGTACCAATTATCGACATCTCCGTCCTGAAGAGGGTAATGTGTGACAAGTATAAACGGTGTTCCTTGTTTTGCTGATGAAAATTCTTTCTCTAGCCATGTTATATCTTGAGGGGCTACATGCCCATCCATCATACGTATTATAGGTCCGGTATTAAATCCTAAAAAAGTATATCCATTATATTCGAATTTAAATCTATCGCCGTCAAATATATGTCCAAAATCTGTAGAGCCCGATTCACTCCATTTGGTTTCGTGGTTTCCGGAGATGGCATAATATTTTACTTTGAGTCGATCTAAAAGAAGCTTTACTTTGTTTAATGATTCCCGGTCACCTTCTTCTGTCAGATCTCCGGTTACAAGAACAAAACTTAAGTTGGGAGTGTTGTTAATCTGGTCTATCGTTTTTTTTAGGTCATTATAGGCAAGGGAATCTTTTGTTACGTGGATGTCTGTAACAAGAGCAAATTTAAAATCCTGTGCCCGTACTGATATTGTAAGTAATAATAGAGTTGATAAATATAAAATAGTGTTTTTCATATGGATGATTGTTTTACTATACAAGAAATACACTGAGAGAATGAAATGATATACATCATATATGTGTTACAAATATATTCTTTTCTATCTATTATTTTCGTTTCGTTTGTTTATTTTTGTATTTGTTATGAAATATTTATGTATTTTAAGTTTTATACAGCTTGCTAATGGTTGTATGTTTGGTTATATATCTATTTATTAGATTGTTGTGTCTTTTGTTGGTGTTTTGATATTTTCATGTATTAGATTAATTATGCGTTTTGTTAGTTTTTTAGGCATTCTATAAGGGTTTGTATCAGTATTTATGCTTTGTTTATTGGCTCTTGTAATCCAATTAAATATTTAAAATAAATATACGATACTAAATAAATGTTAATTTATGCTTTTTGCTGATCATCTTATGTAATTATTCAAATATATCCTTTTATATTTGTTTCACGATCGAATTTTCGTTTATCGAATTGATAACAAATATTTATTTCCTCCGAAACCATTATCTTTAGATTTTTATAATGTGAATAATTGAAAGAATAGAAATCATGAAAAGAGTAAGTATACTTTTATTTTTAATCATCTCATTAACCTCTTACGCTCAAAACGAAAGAGTCGTTATGGGTGCGGAGTCGACAAACGAATATTTTCCGCTCATTCAAAATAAGCGGGTTGCTGTTATATCTAATCATACAGGTATGGTTAGAGACGAGCATTTGGTGGATATGCTGGTAAGAGAAAAGCACAATGTGACAGCAATATTTTCTCCTGAACATGGATTCAGAGGTGATGCGGATGCAGGAGAACATGTATCAAGTTCGGTGGATGAGAAAACAGGCATTGCTATTCGTTCATTATATGATGGAATTGCCGGAAAGCCTAGTAAAGAATCGATGCAACTTTTCGATGTGCTGGTTTTCGATATACAGGATGTTGGATTACGGTTTTATACCTACTATATAACAATGGTAAAACTGATGGATGCATGTGCCGAATATAATAAAAAAATGATAATCTTAGATCGTCCCAATCCTAATGGCCATTATGTAGACGGGCCTATATTAGATATGAAGCATAAATCGGGTGTCGGCTGGTTACCTATTCCGGTTGTGCATGGTATGACATTGGGTGAACTTGCTTTAATGACCAATGGCGAAGGTTGGTTGCCGTCTTCTCGTAAATGTGATATTACTGTTGTAAAATGTAAGAATTATTCACATCAGACATTATATCAGTTACCATTGGCGCCATCGCCTAATCTGCCTAATATGAAATCTATCTATTTGTATCCCTCTACTTGTTTGTTCGAAGGTACACCTGTTAGTTTAGGTCGTGGTACAACATTTCCTTTTCAGGTTTACGGACATCCCAATATGAAAGGTTACACATTTACATTTACACCTAAAAGTATTCCGGGCGCTAAAAATCCTCCACTATTAAATAAGCTGTGCTATGGAGTTGATTTGAGAAATGTCTCGGATGAAGAAATTTTTGAAAATAAATTCGATCTTAGCTATGTGATCGATGCATATAATAATCTTAAAATGGGGGATAAGTTTTTTCAACCGTTTTTCGAGAAGCTAGTAGGAGTGGACTATATCCGAAAGATGATAATTGCAGGTAAATCTGCAGATGAAATAAAATTAATGTGGAAAGATGATGTTGCTAAGTTTAAAAAACAGCGTACACCGTATCTTCTATATCACGAATAAAACATTATATGACCCCAATTCTAATACTATTCACTATAGCTGCCTATTTTGCATTACTATTCGGCGTTTCGTACATTGCCGGACGTAGAGCTGACAATCAGGGTTTTTTTGTCGGTAACAGACAGTCGTCATGGTATGTGGTAGCCTTTGCAACGATTGGCTCAGCTATATCAGGTGTGACTTTTGTTTCCGTGCCGGGTATGGTTGCTGCAAGCGGTTTTTCTTATCTTCAAATGGTTTTAGGATTTGCAGTCGGGCAATGTATAATAGCCTTTGTGCTGATACCTCTATTCTACAAGATGAATCTGACATCTATTTACGAATATCTTGAGAATCGTTTTGGCATATCATCATATAAAACAGGGGCTTGGTTCTTTTTTATTTCTAAGATGTTGGGTGCAGCCGTGCGACTATTTTTAGTATGTATCGTTTTACAGCTTTTGGTTTTCGGGCCATTGGGACTTTCTTTTGTTCTGAATGTCGTTTTCACGGTCTTGCTCGTTTGGTTGTATACATTTAGGGGCGGAGTAAAATCACTGATATGGACAGATTCCCTAAAAACATTTTGTCTTATAGTATCAGTAGGTCTTTGCATCTATTATATATCTACAAACTTGGGATTAGACTTTGCCGGAATGTTTACTATGATTAAAAAAAGTGATATGTCTAAGGCTTTCTTTTTTGATGATGTCAACGATGGTAAATTCTTTTTCAAACAATTTCTGGCAGGTGTATTCTTAGTTATTGCTACGACTGGTTTGGATCAGGATATGATGCAGAAAACATTGAGTTGTAAGAACTATAAAGACTCACAGAAAAATATGGTAACAGGCGGAATATTACAAATATTCATTATTCTGCTATTTCTAATGCTTGGTGTATTGCTATATACATTTGCTGCACAAAGTAATATCCCGATGCCTGAGCGGGGAGACGATCTCTTTCCTATTATTGCAACCCAAGGCTATTTCCCTGCAATTGTAGGTGTCTTATTTGTTATAGGTCTTATATCGGCCGCTTACGCTGCTGCAGGTTCGGCGCTAACGGCTCTTACTACATCTTTTACGGTAGACATACTTGAAAGTCCAAAGAAGAAAACGGAAGAGGAAGTCGCCGGAATCCGTAAGAAAGTTCATGTTGGTATGGCTGTTACTATGGGCTTGGTAATTATCGTTATTAATCTGTTGAATAATACATCGGTTATTAACGCCGTATATGTTTTAGCCAGCTACACGTATGGTCCGATACTTGGGATGTTTGTGTTTGGTATATTTACAAAGAAAAAAGTGAGAGACAGATTTGTTCCTTTGGTCGCTATTATTTCGCCAATAGTATGTTTTATTATTGATTCTAACTCCAAAGCATGGTTTAACGGATACGAATTCAGCCATGAGCGACTGATACTGAATGCTCTTCTTACATTTATTGGCTTATTCTTATTGAGTAAAAAAGGAGAAGAAATAAAATTATAATCACATATAAAAATTTAAAAAACAATTTTCAAGATGAAAGCGTATATCAATTGTTTTATTCCATTTCATAGTCTTTCTCAGGTGAAAGAAACTATTGCTTCTTTAAGAGCATCGGCACTTATTAATAAAATCTATTTGCTTACCGACAATGGATGTACAGATACTGTTGAGGGATGTGAAGTGATAAATATAGATTCATTGAGATCGACAGCAACTATAAAGAAAATAAGTTCGCAGGCAGATGCTCCATATACATTGATCTATACAAAATCAGCAGATTTAAGACTAGGTATGTTTGCACTCGATCGTATGTTTCAGATAGCAAAAGATTCCGGTGCAGGACTTATATATGCCGATCATTATCAGGTAGTGGGCGATGAGAAAAAGAATGCTCCTGTTATTGCATATCAAAAAGGAAGTCTTCGTGACGATTTCAATTTCGGATCAGTGCTTTTATATAAAACAGACTTGTTGAAAAAAGCTGTGGCTGATATGGACAAAGAATATAAATTTGCAGGTGTATACGATCTTCGTCTGAAAGTATCACAATATGCAGATCTTGTACATATAAATGAATATTTGTATTCGGAAATAGAAAATAATACAGACAAAAGTGGAGGAAGCCATTTCGATTATGTAGATCCTAAAAACAGGGATATGCAAATAGAAATGGAACAAGCATGTACTGACCACCTTAAAAAAGTAGGTGCTTACCTGGCTCCTCAATTCAAAAAAATAGAATTTAATCAGGCAGACTTCGAGTATGAAGCATCTGTTATTATCCCTGTTCGCAACCGTATCCGTACTGTTGCCGATGCTATAAAATCGGTACTTAGTCAGAAAACGAATTTCAAATTCAACCTAATTGTCGTAGACAATTATTCTACCGATGGCACAACAGAAGCTATAGATAAATTTGCATCCGATGAACGTTTGGTTCACGTTATACCCGAAAATAAAGAATTAGGTATCGGTGGCTGCTGGAATGCAGGGGTTCATCATCCTAAGTGTGGAAAATTCGCTGTTCAGTTAGATAGTGACGATGTTTATTCGGGAGAAGATACATTACAAAAAATTGTCGATGCTTTCTACGAGCAGAATTGTGCAATGGTGGTAGGAACATATATGCTTACCGATTTCGATATGAACGAGATTCCTCCCGGTATTATCGATCATAAAGAATGGACCCCCGACAATGGGCGTAATAATGCACTTCGTATAAACGGGCTTGGTGCCCCACGTGCTTTTTACACCCCTGTGTTGAGGGAAATTAAAGTGCCGAATACCAGTTATGGTGAAGATTATGCCTTAGGATTGAACTTCTCTCGTGAATATCAAATAGGGCGTATATACGACGTGTTATACCTATGTCGCCGTTGGGACGATAACTCCGATGCGTCGCTCGATATTGTGAAAGCAAATGCACATAATACATACAAGGACAGGATACGTACATGGGAGCTTGAAGCTCGTATTGCCTTGAATAAGACTAAATAGGTCCGTGACCTTAAGTTGTTTTTTAATTAAACCTTTTTCCTATAAGAGTAAAAGCCATCTCTGTTATGGTCTGGCTTTTATTCTTTGGAATTGAAAAACTATAAGTATGAACCTGATATCGCAACAAGCAAAAGTACTATTACAGAGTCAACTCGAAGAATGGGAGCTGGCGAAGATAAATTATGAAGCTCTTGCAGGAGTAGAATCAAAAGAATTTTCGTTTGGTGAATTTATAGTCAAGGTACAATTCAATCCTGCGCGTATCCAGTCGTCAGCAGCTAAGGTAGACACACAGTCTATTCAGGAAAGAAAATGTTTTCTTTGTCCCAACAATTTACCGGCAGTGCAAAAAGGAATTCCTTTCGGTGAGAATTATCAGGTATTGGTAAATCCGTTTCCCATATTTCCAAAACACTATACAATTCCTACCTACGAACATACAGATCAGTTAATATTAGATCGTTATAGCGATATGCTGGATCTGGCGAAAGAGCTTGATGAGTGTACCATATTTTATAATGGACCGAAATGTGGAGCATCAGCGCCCGATCATGCCCATTTTCAGGCTGGAAGCAAAGGATTTTTACCTTTAGAGAGTGATATGAAAACGATCACTAAAGACCTGATCTATAAAACTAACGGTTTAAATGTTTATGCGATAAACAGCTATCTTAGAAATAGCTTTTTGTTAGAAGCAGAGAATAAAGAGGACGTAGTAATATTCTTCAAACAATTGTATTCTTTGATGGAATTGAAGGGAGATGACAAAGAACCCATGATGAATATCGTTACATGGTACGAATCAGATAAATGGTATAGTTGGGTTTTACCTCGTGAAATACATCGTCCGGCTTGCTTTTATGCAGAAGGCGATGACAATATTCTTATCAGTCCTGCTTCTGTCGATTTAGGTGGAGTATTTATAACACCTTTAGAAAAAGATTTTAGGAAGATAACTGCTGTTGATATTAGTCATATACTGAAAGAAGTCTGTATCAGTGATGATAAAATGCAATCTATTATTAACGACATAAAAAAACTGTAACAACTATATGGAACCAAAAGTAAGTGTCGGTATTTTATGGAGTAAAGAGATTGTATTTGCTCTTAATGGTGAATATACATTTCGAGAAGGCAAAGTTGCGCAAAATAATACCGTTTCATATAAAGATGGGCAAATCTTGTGGAATGGCAATTACTACACCGAATTATGCTTTGAGCCTCAGAATTGCGAATCTTCGTTTACATTGAAAGATGTAGTAATAGGCATCAATTTTCATTGGGAACGAAAAGAAGATCAGGTATTTCAAGGGGCATTAAAGCTGATTGTCGAGAATGAAATGATAACAGCCATCAACCTTATTGGCGTAGAGGATTATCTGACAAGTGTTATTTCGTCAGAAATGAGTGCACATGCTTCATTAGAACTACTTAAGGCTCATGCTGTAATATCACGCAGTTGGTTGTTGGCTCAGATTGAGAAGAATAAAGATCTTGTTGCCAAGAACGAAAAATATTCTGCATTTACAGAAACCGAAGACGAGATAATTCGATGGTATGATCGTGAAGATCATGTAAATTTTGATGTCTGTGCCGACGATCATTGTCAGCGATATCAAGGTATTACGCGAGCATCTGAAAATTTAGAGACAGTAAAACAAGTAATAAAAGAAACCAGAGGGCAAATCTTACAATCGGAAGGTAAGATTTGTGATGCACGTTTTTCTAAATGCTGCGGTGGTATAGTCGAAGAGTTTCAAAACTGCTGGGAAGATATAAAATTTCCTTATCTAAGAAAATTAAGAGATAGTGAGAATACGCAGGATATACCTGACTTAACGATAGAGACAGAGGCAATCGAGTGGATAGATTCACGTCCCACAGCCTTCTGTAATACGCAAGATAAGAAAATATTGATGCAAGTATTGAATAATTACGATCAGGAGACAACCGATTTTTATCGCTGGCAGGTAACTTATTCACAAGATGAACTATCAGCTCTTGTTTTGAATCGTTCGGGTATAGATTTCGGAACAATCCACGAACTGATCCCTATCCAAAGGGGAACATCGGGGCGACTGATAAAACTTAAGATCGTAGGTTCTAAAAAAACATTGATCATTGGTAAAGAACTTGAGATACGACGCATTTTGTCTACTTCTCATCTTTACAGTTCCGCGTTTACCATTGATAAGGAAGATAATAAGTTCATTCTCACAGGTGCAGGGTGGGGGCATGGTGTCGGATTATGCCAGATAGGAGCCGCAGTAATGGGAGAGCGAGGATATTCGTACGACAAGATTCTATTGCACTATTATATAGGTGCAGCCTTAAAAGAACTATACTAAGAAAAACAAGAAGTTATGAAAGAAAATAAAAAATCGCCGTGGGCATGGATTCCGTCGCTCTATCTGGCTGAAGGCTTACCCTATGTCGCCGTAATGACCATTTCGGTTATTATGTATAAACGAATGGGAATATCGAATACTGATATAGCATTATACACCAGTTGGTTGTATCTGCCTTGGGTCATAAAACCTTTTTGGAGTCCTTTCGTCGATATACTAAAAACAAAACGTTGGTGGATTATCACCATGCAATTGCTTATCGGTGCAGGATTTGCCGGCATAGCATTTACTATCCCTCTACCCGTTTTCTTTCAGGCAACATTAGCTTTCTTCTGGCTCTTGGCCTTTAGTTCGGCTACACACGATATTGCAGCCGATGGATTTTATATGCTCGGTCTCGATACCAACCAGCAAGCAAAGTATGTTGGCGTAAGAAGTACATTTTATAGAGTTGCAACCATTATGGGACAAGGTGTGCTTATTATACTGGCGGGATTCTTGGAAAGTGCATCAGGCAGCGAGCCATTGAAGGTTAATATCGATGTATCGCCTCAATACACACAATCTACTCTGTATATCCCACAATCGCAAAATGTAGTGGAACAGGAAGGGAATATTCGCTTTTTATTAGATAAAGATGTAATTCAGATAGGGACTCATGGTGTTAACAAAGATAGTTTGCAACTCTTTCTGAAAACAGTTACAGCTTCTAATCAGGAGAATGGGTTTGTTCCAAAAGAAGATGTTGCGAATGTAAACGTAGTAGAGAAAAAAGAAAGCTTATGGACTACCTCTGTTTCTAAACCTCTTGGTAATTGGATCAGAGATAATTTTGGCGAGAAAGTCGAAAAAACAGATTCCGATCATACAGGAAATGTTGCTGTTGCTGCTATTACTTTATCTAAAAGACCCGATGCGGAGAAAGAGGTTATACTTAATACAACTCTCGAAAGAGGTGATAAAAGTATCTCTCTTCTGCATGGTGATCGATTGGTGTTTAGCGAAAAAAACTGGAATAAACCTGCGTATATTGTTTTTCAGGTAGATCCTAAACTAAATACGACAAGTACCGCAGAATATAAAGGTTTGTCGGGAAATATTCCTTTCGCATGGTCTATTACATTTTTTGTTTTGGCAGGTTTATTCATTTTGTTCAGTTTCTATCATCGTTTCGGTTTACCTAAGCCCGATTCAGATAAACCGCATCCGCATATGACCGCAAGCTCTATATTGAAAGAATTTGCTGCCACATTCGTTTCCTTTTTTAAGAAACCACAAGCGGCGGCAGCTATATTCTTTATGTTGACGTTCCGTTTCTCCGAAGCTCAATTACTCAAGCTAATAAATCCATTCTTATTAGATTCAAGGGATATTGGCGGATTGGGTCTTACTACCGGTGAAGTGGGTCTTGTGTATGGAACAATCGGCATTATAGGATTGACTCTTGGTGGTATAATCGGTGGACTTGCAGCAGCAAAAGGCGGATTGAAAAAATGGTTATGGCCAATGGCACTGAGTATGTTACTCACTATTGCTACTTTTGTCTACCTTAGTTTCTCGCAAACGGATAGCTTGATTATCATAAATATCTGTGTCTTTATAGAACAATTCGGTTATGGATTCGGATTTACAGCTTATATGCTATACTTGATGTATTATTCCGATGGAGAACAAAAAACGGCTCATTATGCTATCTGTACCGGATTTATGGCATTAGGAATGATGATTCCGGGTATGTTTGCCGGATGGTTGCAAGAACTGTTGGGGTATAATCATTTCTTTATCTGGGTAATGATATGTAGTATTATTCCTATTATTGCCGTTGCCCTGTTGAAAATAGATCCTAATTATGGTAAAGCAAAAGAAATAAAAGAAGAAAACGAAAATATAGATATAGTATGAAAAGAATATTAATTGCATCATTTGCATTGTGCCTTTTTTCTGTAGCAGTTGTTGCGCAGAAGATAAAAATAAAGACAGGTATAGAAGTCCTTAAGGAGCAGAATTTCAAAGTGCTTGAAGGTAAACGCGTAGGTTTGATTACAAATCCGACAGGAGTTGACAATAATATGAAATCTACTATAGACATATTGAACGAAGCTCCTAATGTGAACCTGACAACACTTTTCGCACCTGAACATGGGGTACGTGGTGATGCCCATGCAGGTGATCAAGTAGAAAATATTATAGACCCTCAAACCAGTTTGCCTGTATATTCATTGCATGGAAAAACGAGAGTTCCGACCCCCGAAATGCTCGAAAATGTGGATATATTAGTATATGATATACAAGATATCGGTTGCCGCTCGTTTACATACATTAGTACTATGGGTTTGGCTATGGAAGCAGCAGCTCAATATGGTATCGAGTTTGTCGTGTTGGATAGACCGAATCCGCTTGGAGGACTTAAAGTTGAAGGCGGATTAGTGGATGATAAGTTTATTTCGTTTGTTAGTCAATTCAAAATACCTTATGTGTATGGGCTGACTTGCGGCGAGCTTGCTCAATTATTAAATGGCGAAAACATGTTGAAGCAGCAATGTAAATTACAAGTGGTTAAAATGAAAGGCTGGAAACGAAAAATGAGATATGAAGAAACCGGTTTGCAATGGATTCCTTCATCGCCTCATATTCCTCAACCTATTTCTTCTGTCTTTTATCCTGTGTCGGGGATATTGGGCGAACTCGGCTATTTATCGATAGGCGTTGGATATACAATCCCTTTCCAGATGTTTGCTGCCGAGTGGATACAAGCCGATGATTTAGCAAATAATCTTAATGGACTCCAATTGCCGGGAATTCATTTCAGACCGTTACATATCAAGCCGTTTTATTCAGTAGGACAAGGCCAGCAATTGCAAGGTGTGCAGGTACATATCATGGATTATGAAAAAGCAGCATTGTCAGATATTCAATTTTATATTATGCAGGAAATAGCTAAGTTATATCCCGATAAAGCTGTATTTGATAATGCGAATGATAAACGATACAGAATGTTCGATCAGGTATCAGGCAGTAACTATGTAAGAGAGACTTTTGCTAAAAATAATAGATTTGACGATATTCGCGATTTCTGGTATAAAGAAGTTGCTCCATTTAAGCAAGTTTCTAAAAAGTATTATTTATACAAATAAAATTGAATATGGATAATAAACCGAGTAGCAGACTTTTGTCGCTCGATGTATTGAGGGGTATTACTATTGCCGGAATGATTATGGTAAACAATCCCGGATCGTGGGGTTCTATTTATGCACCGTTGGGACATGCCCAATGGAATGGCTTGACTCCTACCGATCTCGTATTCCCGTTCTTTATGTTTATAATGGGAATATCGACCTATATATCATTGCGCAAATTTAATTTTGAGTTTAGTAAACCGACTCTATTAAAGATTATAAAAAGAACAATCGTAATATTCCTTATCGGTTTAGGATTGGGTTGGTTATCGCTTTCATTTCGGACATACAGTAGTCTGTCGGCAGAAGGTCTGGGTGGTTTTGACCTTTTTATTAAGTCAGTAACAAATTTCGAACATATCCGTATTTTAGGAGTCATGCAGCGTCTGGCTCTTACGTACGGAATTACATCGTTGATTGCAATTTTTGTAAAGCATAAATATATACCTTATATTATTGTAACTACATTGATAGCCTATTTCCTATTATTGATAGTTGGTAATGGATTTGAGTTTAGCGAACAGAATATAATATCCATTATCGACAGGGCAATACTCGGTGATAACCACATGTATGTCGATAGTGGCGTTATTCTTGATCCTGAAGGGCTTTTGAGTACAATACCAGCCGTTTGCCATGTGTTGTTAGGCTTTTATTGTGGAAAGGTATTATTTAGCACAAAGGATAATCATGAGCGAATTACAAACTTATTCATAATAGGTGCTATTCTTACATTCGCAGGCTTTCTGCTCAGCTATGGCTGCCCTATCAATAAAAAAATATGGTCACCGACATTTGTACTCGCTACCTGTGGTTTAGCTTCTACATTTTTAGCTCTGCTTATTTGGATAGTCGATATTAAAGGGCATAAACGATGGACACCTTTCTTCGAATCGTTTGGAGTCAATCCTCTTTTCATCTATGTAGCTGCGGGTGTTTTCTCTATACTGTTAGGAAATATCAAATTTACATACGAAGGCGAAATTATAAGTATTCACGGTTTTATTTACAAAATCTGTCTACAACCTCTTCTGGGAGACTATCTGGGGTCATTATGTTTTGCTCTTCTGTTTGTAGGATTTAATTGGGTGATTGGGTATATATTGTATAAAAAGAAAATCTATATAAAGATATGATATTATTGGCAGATGGAGGTTCTACGAAGGTCGATTGGCGTTTGGTAGAAGATAATAAGCAAGTAATGCAGGTTTTTACAAAGGGTGCAAATCCATTTTTCCGTACTCGGGAAGATATTAGTGAAGAAATTAAGGACTCATTGCTCCCCATATTCAATGGGCATAAAATTGATGCTGTACATTTTTTTGGTGCAGGTTGTGCATCGCCCGAAAGGAATAACATAATACGGGATGCTATAGCTGATAATATCAATGCACCTGTTATCAATGTGAATAGTGATCTTCTGGCAGCAGCAAGAGGTTTGTGTGGTACACATCAAGGTATTGCCTGTATTATTGGAACAGGGTCTAATTCTTGTTATTATGATGGTAAAGAGATAAAAGAAAATATATCGCCATTAGGTTATATTTTAGGAGATGAGGGTAGCGGAGCGGTTTTAGGGCGATTGTTTATAGGGGCTTGTCTCAAAAATCAATTAACCAAAGGCTTGAAAGAAGAATTCCTCAATGAATATGATCTTACTCCTGCCCTTATATTAGACAAAGTATATAAACAGCCTATGGCAAATAGATTCCTGGCGAGTTTATCTCCTTTTCTGATGAAGCATATTCAGGATGAAACTATTTATAGTCTGGTTTACAATGCATTTACTGATTTTTTCAAGAAGAACGTAATGCAATACGATTACAAAAACAATGATGTTTACTTTACAGGATCGGTGGCTTATCATTATCAGGAAGTGTTGCGTAAAGTGGGTTGGGATTTGAATCTGAACATAGGAACTATTACACAATCACCAATGGAAGGACTGATTGAATATTATTCTGACTTATAACTAAATAAGATATTAAAATGACTTTTATAAAAATAACAGAACAGCCGTCACTATACAATGACCTCGAACAAAAACCAGTTCTGGAGTTATTGACAGATATAAATGAAGAGGATAAGAAAGTTGCATTAGCGGTCGAAAAAGCGATTCCTCAGATAGAAAGACTTGTATCGCAAATTGTACCCCGTATGGAACAAGGAGGACGAATCTTCTATATGGGTGCAGGTACAAGCGGGCGTTTAGGAGTGCTCGATGCCTCTGAGATTCCTCCAACATTCGGAATGCCGCCGACCTTAGTTATAGGGTTGATTGCGGGTGGTGATACGGCATTGCGCAATCCGGTTGAAAAGGCAGAAGACAATATGGAAGCCGGATGGAAAGAATTGCAAGCCCATAATATAACCGATAAAGATACGGTGATTGGTATTGCAGCCTCGGGTACAACACCCTATGTTGTGGGTGCCTTGCGTGAATCACGTAAACATGGTATTCTGACAGCGTCTATCTCAAGTAATCCCGATTCCCCGATTGCTCAGGAAGCAGAGATAGCCATAGAAATGATAGTCGGCCCTGAATATGTGACAGGTAGCTCTCGTATGAAGTCGGGTACAGGTCAAAAGATGATTCTGAATATGATTACTACTGCAACAATGATCAAACTGGGGCGGGTAAAAGGAAATCGCATGGTTAATATGCAGTTGTCCAACGCCAAGTTGGTAGACAGGGGTACACGTATGGTTGCTGAAGAGCTGGGTCTTGACTATGAGCAATCTAATCGCTTGTTGTTGTTACACGGGTCTGTGAAAAAAGCAGTAGATTCTTATAGGTCTGAAAACAAATAACTCCAAAAAGATAAATCGCTGTTAGTCATTATCTTTCTGAAGTTACAAATCGCAATTTCAAGAGACAACAGATTTATTATTGAAAAATTGTTGGATATTTTCGTATAAAATAGACGGGAGTACAACTCCATGCATGGCAATAACTATTGATCGGGAAGAAGTTGTAAGGCGATATATAATCATCTTTAGGATCGTAAGCCTCCCAAAAGGTATCGGCTCCTTTATCTATCATTCCACCCCAGAAATCGATTAAGGCATTTTTCGCTTCTGTTTCCATTCCGCAATCGATAAGCGATTGTATATAATAATGGTATAGGTAAGGGGTTCCCGGATAAACAACATTTTCTGTTGCATCGAGTGCTTTTAGTGCCCGCTGAGCCTCGTCTTTAGTTACTACACCGCTCAATATCATCCATATTTGAGAAGCGTACGATATTTGTTTGTTTCTCTCAGCGAAAAACAAACCTGTTTTTTTATCGTAGAAGTTTTTGCGTGCGGCTTGTTTCATTTTCTTAACCATGGCAGGTATATACTTTACCTCGTTTTCTTTATTCAGCATTTTTGCTAATTCGTATGTATTTTCTAACGTGAAGATAGTAATACCTTGTAAAGCAACTTCTTTATAAAGTCCTTCTTTCCAATCGAAGAATATCCACCATTCCTGCTCGGCACGTCTAAAATCCATTAGTCCGTCATTTTGTAGATACTTATTAGCTATATCCAGTTGTTTTTTAGCTACAATCCACAAATCTTCGGCTGTAGATTTATCACCTGTCGCCAATAAGTAATCTTTGAGTGTTACATTAAACAAAAAGGCATATTCTAATAAGTACTGATTGGAAGCATGATATGTCGGCTTATCAAAAACAGTTGCATTAAGCATACCATTTTCACCACTTAGTGCAGCTAATAAATACAAACAGCTTTTAGTTATATCGTATTGTTGAAAGGAATAATTATTTGCCATCGATTGTAAATAAAGGTCTCCGATCCAGAGACGTTGATCCCTTTTCGGCCCATCTTCATATACAATCTGCATGCACTCTTTCAACGTATTCTGACTTACTTTGTCAATATCCCGAATAGTTTGCGAAGTGCTGTTCGGTAATGCTTCCGGAAAATTAATAGCAGAAGTTACAGCCCGACATTGCATATCTGATATTGCGAAATCATAGCTAGGTGTAGCCAATAGCTCTATTTTTACGTATCTGAAAGCTAAACGACGTGATACAGTAACAGTGCTCGGAATTTCCATTACTGTGATTACTTCGTCCTGCAACCACGCACGGCTTAATCCTCCCGGATATGGATCGAACGAGGTTGCGATTTCGCCGGGTACTTCACCAAATATGAATTTAAAACGGACAGGAGCATCAGGTATCTGATTCAGTGGCGATAGAGTGAATGAAAAATAGCCGGTCATATGCTCGCCAAAGTCTACAATTACTTCTTTATGCTTTTTGAAGCTTACTTTATATAGTGAATCTATCGGCACAGTAGGTATTGATTTCCATCCCTGATATGCCGATTGATCTTTTACAATATTGACTAATTGTTTTGGTTTCTTTATAGCAGATTGTAATTTCGGTTTATTCTGCTCGGCTTTTAATAACCAATCTTTACGCTGCGCTGCGTAAAAGTCCTGTGCTATTAATGTCGGTATTAATGAAACTAATAGGGTAAGGGTTAAAACTGTTCTTTTTACTGTAATCATCTGTATTATTTTATAAATCATTAAAAAGTGTCACTTTCCACTCTGTTTTTAATTGTTATCTTTCACAATATCATAGCAAACTTTGGAATATATCTTTTGTTTTTTACATAAAACGAGTAGTCGCCTGATTTAACCTCGAAGCAAGCAAAATATTTACTTTCTTGATTTCTTTTATCTGGTCGATAGCTGTATTTCCTTCTGTAATAATAGATTTAGCATCGGTACAGCAACATGATGATGTACGATAATAGAATACTTGATATGAGACAGAATAATAAATATCCCAAAGTAGATTTTTATTTTGATACAAAACCTTTTTTATTGATATTAGTATTTAAATAAATGACACTTGATAGTATGCTCTTTTGTTTAAATAAATAGATAACAACAGACAATATTCCCTTGTTGGAATAAGTGGGCAAACAACGGTAGTAAAAGGAGTGCATTCGTCCAGAATATTCCGAATTCATAGTTTAAACACTAAATAAATGAGAGAATGTTCCCTATTAGAACATTCTTTTTTCTTTTATTAGTATACTTTTTTACTCGTTTTCTAACCTTTAATAAATTAATATCAAAAAACTTTAGAAAAAATGAATTATATAAGGGGTTGATTCTAAAAGACTAAAATCAAAATATAGTGGAATGCAGAAATAAAGTTGCAAAAAATATATCAAAACTGTTGCAGAATAAATAAAAAGCTCTACCTTTGCATCCGCTTACCAAGAGAGGTGTAGCAGTAAAGGCCACGAAAGTGGCTTCAATAGTGCTAAATTCTATCGTTTTATTATTTAGTGCAGTATTTGAAAATGGAATTTTAATAGCTGAAATGATCAGCGGATTAAGCAAACGGTTCGAATCCGTTATTCTCCACATTTCTAGTAATAGAATAATGATCTTTGACATGATGTAACAAGAGCAAAAAGATAAATTTGATAGAATTTATTACCCTTGCATAAATAAATTTAACCGCGA
>NZ_JAAKEM010000035.1:0-37791 GCF_011039195.1 Dysgonomonas sp. ZJ709 | reverse complement strand
AATTATCAGAACAATATAATTATGCGAAGTCATTATGTAAAGTATTTATATAAAGAAATTGTTATCAATATGTTAAATTACCCAACTTGTTTTACTTTACATAATGATAGGCTTTACATAAAAGATATTATGGAAAGCTTTCCATAAGGTGTTCTCTGATTTGGGAACATATAAGCCAAACGAATGGAATCCATACTCGGAGATAAAGCGTAAATTGGTAGAGGATCACAATATACCGGCTCACGAAATACGTTTTATTCAGGAAGCCAAGACAGATAATGCTCGTAAAGCGATGATTGACGGAATGAATGAAGGGCGTATTCGTATTATCTTCGGTTCTACGTCTATGTTGGGAACAGGGGTTAATGCTCAGAAACGTGCTGTTGCCGTTCATCATTTGGATACACCGTGGCGACCTTCTGATTTACAGCAACGTGATGGACGAGCCATACGAAAAGGCAATGAAATAGCCAAAGAGTTTGCCGGAAACAAGGTGGATGTGATCATTTATGCGGTAGAGAAAAGTCTTGATTCGTACAAGTTCAATCTGTTGCAGAACAAACAAACCTTTATCAATCAGCTTAAAAATAATAGTTTAGGAAGCCGTACCATTGATGAAGGCAGTATGGATGAGAGTTCAGGCATGAATTTCTCGGAATATGTGGCTATACTTTCAGGAAATACGGATTTGTTGGAGAAAGCCAAACTAGAAAAGAAAATCAATGCTTTGGAGAGCGAGAAGAAAGGTTTTGTCAAAAGCAAGTCTTCGGCTACATTCAAGTTTGAAGATAGTACCCGAACCATTGAAGGAAATACGCAGCTGATTAGTAAAATGACAAAAGATTTAGATGCTTTCAATGGGCGTGTACAAGTGGATAAGGAAGGTAATAAACTCAATCCTATAAAATTGGATGGTGTAAATTCTTCTGACCCAAAGATTATTGGCGAGAAACTGAACAAGCTCTCAGATAATGCTCGAACCAATAACGAATACTTTGCTATTGGCGAATTGTATGGTTTTAAGTTGATTGTCAAAACCGAAGAAAGCCAAAAGGAAGGTTCGTTGTTTAAAGACAATCGCTTCTTTATAGAAGGGGAGGGAGGTATTAAATATAATTACAACAATGGTCATATTGCGACTGATCCGAAGTTGGCATCGATGAATTTTCTCAATGCTTTGGAAAGAATCCCTAAGTTAATAGAGAAATACCAAACGGATAATGAACGTTTATCAAAAGATCTGCCTATTCTCAAGGAGGTTCTTGACTCCACTTTCCGAAAAGAGCCGGAACTAAAGGACTTAAAAACTCAATTAGTTGCTTTGGATCGGCAAATCCTACAAACTCTCAAAACTAAGGACGAACCGAAGCAAGATGCTCAAATCGTAGAACCTGCTTCCCTGCATCTTGCTTCAAATGATACTATTCGTTCGGGAGAGCCAATGAGTATTAAAGAGATTATTGATGCTAATCGAGATCGGATTTTTGTAGGTAAGCTTGATACGGAGATTAAGAAAACGAATGAGGATGATGGAGTGTATCGGGGAGTAAGGAGGTAAATATTTATAATGTGATATTTGATGTCTCCATTGCTTGAAAACCTAGTTTCGTTAATGGTTGAAACTTTAGTGGAATAGATGATGATAAATAATTCATTGGAATATTAAAAGCATCAGCTATACCATGAGGTGATGAAATTGGTTGAATTTTATTGGAAAATACACATTTCTTTTCTTGAAATTGGTCAATAAATATCTTCGTTTCAGGACATCGACTTAAGTGCAAAGCTGCACTGTGTAATTGCAGTTTTGCATCAGGACGCTTATTACTAGGATTAGAACTGTTTGATAATTCATTTAATAGAAATACGGAATAGTTTTCCATATCGTATACTATAAAATCACATTTTTTCAACCCTTTTGTAAGAGGATGGTCTCTAGTCGGATCTACAAGTGTAATAAAACTTTCATAGTCAATGAAAGCCATTATTTTACTATGAGGATTATCATAAATTGCTATACCCATACCAATCGGCTGTTGTATTGTTTGTTCCAAATCCTTTATCTCGAATTGAATATCATTAATGACATCTGATCTAATATCTTGTACATTTACTCCTATGCATGGTATAATATGAGGAGATAATGAATTTATATAGTTAATATAATTAGAGATCAATATATTATCCATTTCTATTCTTTTTCTTTTAACAAATTATCATATTCTTTATAGGTATCCGCTATCGGATTTGATAATACTCTTGTGTCAATGAAAAAATTCCCCTCTCTTTTTAAGTCGTTAAGATATCCTCCCACAATTTCAAAAACATTTACATCTGCAAAATTAAGAAAAGCATTTTCAACCATTTTCTCTTTTTGCCCTGCCATAATCAATAAATTTAGATGATTTATAATATAAGGACTATGTGTTGCCATCATTAATGACATTTGATAATCTTTAGAATTAGTCAAAAAACATCGATTTATTATAAAATTTAAAAGATTTTTTTGACTTTCTGGATAAAGACTTAATTCTGGTTCTTCAATATGGATATGAATATTTTTATATGGAATATCTCCTATATTTAAATCTGATCGGAAATCTTTTAAATTATCACTTTCAGACATATATTTGAAAATAATTTTATTAAACCTGCTGCTAAAATCATAATATTTCGAGAAGTATTCAATAATGATAGAAAGAGGAACTATTGTTTGAGTTCCCGATGAAGAATCTTCTAGGTTTATTGTATAACTTTCTTGTTCATCTAAGCTCTCGATATAATATTTTGTTCCCGAATTAGTTTCTTTAGATGCATATCTTACATTTAGATAATTAATATCTAGCGTTTTAATGAATTCCGATGCTATATTAAAATCATTATATGTTTCCTCTAAGAAAAAACTCATTGGTATCTTATTTTTCTTACCTTTTGATGCTAAAATATCAGGGATAAGTATTCTTTTATCAGCAATAAAACACATCTTTTCCAAACTCAATTCTTCTTCAGGAACAGTTATTGAAACATCCAATGCTCCGTCATATACTATTTTATTGTTACCTTTCCTATAGATTATTTCTGTATTATCTTTTACGTAGTTAGTAAAGCCATTATTTTTCAAATAATCTTTAAAATTAAATTTGAAAGGAGATTGAGAAATATTAGCATGTTTTAAATACGAACGTATATTAATCATTTTATATATCCACCGAAATAATACAACTGTCTTTAAAACAGTACTTTTACCGCTTCCAGATTCGCCAATGAAAAATGTTAGAGGTCGTATATCCTCAATCTCAATATCTTTTATTGGTCCAAAATTTCGTATGATTATAGATTCTTTCATATTTCTTATTTTTGATAAAGCAAATATACTTATATTCAATAACTAATTGAGTGAAATAAGTGCAATAAAAAATCCCTTCCTATCATCACGACAGAAAGGGACTTCAAAAAACCCAATAAAAATAACAAAACACCAGAAACCAATTAAACTACTATATCTTCCGTATCGTCGTCTTGACGCTTATTCTTTCTTTGCCATTTGTCTTTATCGGTTATCTCAGTTTTCCCATTGAAATATTTCTCGACAAAAATCTTTACATCCGATTCTTTATAATAGTTTCGCTTACAGATAGTTTTGAAAGGAATTAAACCTAAATTACGATATCGCTGAAGAGTGCGAGGGCTAATTTTCAAGAAGAGGCATAAGTCCTGATTGTCGAATAAACGTTCTTCCAAAGCACCATTATTCTCCGATACCAATAGTTTATCTATTTTCTCATCGATACGTCTAAGCAATCTGGCAAGTCCCTTTATATTGGATTCGAATATGTCATCATCTATCCTCATCATATTTTTTTGTCTTTAGGTTTATTTCTTGTCCGCTGTTCTTTATATACTTGATGTTCCCGCATTAAGTCTTGCAACCTGTCTTCTGTCGACCGAATCACTTTCTCTTGCAAGAGACGTTTGATTTCAGCAATTGTATAATAAGTTTTACCGGAAATAACCGAATATGTGATAGTACCATTGGTACGTAAACGTTGTAGGGTTCTCTCACTTATTCTCAAAAAAGTACAAACTTCATAACTATCTACCCATGTATCATCCGAGGGCAGGGAATCACAACTATTATTTTTGACAAAGTCGGCAATAGTATTTATCCTCTTAACAAGTTCTTTGTATGCTTCTGAATCTATTGTAATAACTTCCATATCAATTCTGTTTGATACAAATGTCATACATTCCAATATCTTAAAAGCCCATGTTGGGACAAGTATTTTTAAATAAAATTCTAACAATCTTATATTTAGAAATAAAAAACGAAAATTATTTCAGTGCAGCATGTAAAATCTGTGGAGTTGAATTTTGAGATAAAAAAGTGCAAAAAAACAGACCCTTTTGAAGCATTTTGAGTCTGAAAACATGGAAATAAAAACTCCCAAACTTGGGTAAAGCTTGGGAGTCTATTATCACATTGGAAGATCGTGTATTATTATATTATCTTCTGATATTCAGTGTAAGTGATACCGTTTTCGTAAGATTGGTTCTTAATAAGTTTCCAAGTAGATTCTTTCTCCGTCTTGGGAAATAATGGGATTCCATCTCCAAGCAATGTAGGAATGCGAGTAATTATCATTTCGTCAACCAAATCATGACTTATAAGCAAAGAAATGATTTCTCCACCACCAACCAGCCAAATATCTTTGCCCTCCTTCTCTTTCAAGTCAGATACAATTTCGATTATAGTATCAGAAATAAAATGAATATTTTCTTTTGGAGTGTTTATCTTGTTTTGCGTGATAACATAAGATATTTTGTCTTTGTATGGATAAATCACATCCATATTTAGAATATCCCTATAGGTTCGTCCTCCCATAATTACAGTATCAACTGAATCAAGGAGTTCATTATAGCCATAATTTAAATCAGGTGTTATAGGATATTTCGTAAGCCAATCCAAGTCTCCATCGGGACGGGCAATATAACCGTCAATGGAGGATGCAATGTATAATTTTATTTTTCTCATGGGAGTAATGTTTTAGAAGTACAATATACAAAAAAGAAGTGTGGAACTCACACTGTTCCGCTGCGAGGTACTGGTATACCCAACTATCGAAACAGGCAAGTCCACACCATACTTTCGTATAGCATGAACATTGCAACTGTTTGTCTCGATAGTTTTAAAAATTACCAGTTTTCGCAACGAGACGTTCAGTGAACGCTATGTTATATCTTTAAGGAGAATTACCCCTCCATATTTCTTTACTTTTCATACAAAGATATTATAATTTGTTTATTTGTTATCAGCTTCGTCCATTCTATCATTTAGATATTTTATTAATTTATCTAAGAAGATAGTACGGCTACCTTTCCGCTCTCGCATTTCAAGGAATGTATGATAATAATCTCCTAAATTGATATTGAATACGGATTCTATATATTCAGCGAGTTCTTTTATATTGGTATTTCCATTATTGAAACAGCCAGCACAATCCCAAGAATAGATTTGCTCCACAAGTTCAGATTTTTTACCTGTCCATGTTAATTTTACCATAGGAGAATAAGGCTCGGCAGAATAGGACTGAATCGAATACGTCTCTAGTTTTACCAACTCTCCGTTGAGGTAGATGGAAAGCATTTCATTAGCCAATATTTTGGCTATCTTAAAATCGAAGCTAGTAGAAAAGATAGGATCTCTTTCAAAATAAAAGGAATCTAAGCCTAGTTGAATATCAGGCTTCCCTCTGACAAAATAATATTTATCGAAGTGAGTACATCCTGTCCGATAGTATTTGTAGAAATCTGAATTTCTATCGAAAAATGCTTTTAGATGATCCAATCCCGCTTTCAAATACAATTTTTGAGAATCAATACTCCCATTAGGTTTCATCGTTTCAATACCATATACTTTTCTATAATAAATTAACTTGCTGAACAATTGTGGTTTTACAACTTTAAAGAAGTGAATCTCCTCTTCTTCATCGTTGAAGTTATATTCTGTAATAAATACCTTTAGTTCCACAAAAGCATTTTCCAGTAATCTAATTGCGTTGGGTGCTTTCACAAACGCACTTTCTTTTTCTGAATCAATCAATTTAAGTTGATTATTTAAATCCTGCATCAATTTGTTTGTGTATTTTTTCATGTTGTCAGATATTAGATTTCTAATCTAGTCTCATTATGTTATCATCACAAAAACTCATTAACCACTATCTCTATTCTCAGTTCTTACCATTTCTTTAGTTATTAACACTGACGGCACTGCGAATAAGAGAGCATAAATACCATATAACAGTTCCTGCATATATAATCCATGCACTTTATCGGATAGCATATTTTCAAATAATAATAAAGAGCACATATTCAAAATCGTATGAAAAACGATGGCAACTAAAATATTGCCTTTTGTTTTTGAACATAACCACGAAATAATAAGTGAGAATTCAATTACAGAGATCAAATAAAATACAGTTATTAAAGGAGTTTGGAATTTAAAATGCCACAGCCCCCAGAATACACCCACAATAAGGCTACTCAGAAATAATGAATACTTTTTTAATAATTGTGGCAACATAAAACCTCTCCATCCAATTTCTTCACCATAGGAACCGAATATAGCAGCCAGCAAACAGATCGAATAATTTCCTCCGGAGCGACACAAAACAGGAATAACTAATTGCTTATGCTCTACAAAAGAAAAAATTACATAAGATAAACAGCAAATAATAAGTGGAATCACTAAGGCTATAAGCAACCATCTCATATTTAAATTCTTAAATGCGATTTTCATTAATAGAGATTTTACATTGATTCTCCCTCCCTGAACTAGAACGACTAAAATAGCAGCTAATGCAGGCGACCATTGAGGTAGTATTAATATATAATCAAAAGAGGTAGGAAACAGCAACATGTTCGCTAAACCTATTGTTATCAAAAATAATAGGCAGGTAACATAAAATGCTACAATAGGATACTTCTTGATGATACTTTTCATGATGCTAATTCTTAAAATCTAATTCTTAAACCCATAGAAGCATAAAATGATTCTTTAAAATCTAAATCTGAGTCTGATTTGAAGATGGCTCTTAATTTTCTCTCTGTATAGTATACCGACCTTGTTGCATTCATCCCCACTGTAATCGGAATAGATATTCGTTTATTGATTTTAATTTCTGGTCGGAATCCCATAATGGCATATTGATGTGAAAACATGATATCTTTTCCATCTTTCTCCAATAAAGCTCCCTGACCACTCATTTCGGCAACTAAACTTAATGATAGAGACTCATTGACATTATACAGTGCTAATAACTCTCCTCCATTCATCATCGAAAGTTTAAATGTGAAGCGACCCTCATACATCCAATTGAAATACAATGCAGGGAATATCATCGGATAGCCAAAAGTATTATTTATGGCAAGTCCCCCTCCGATTTCCAAATTTGGTTTTAAGTGTCGAATAAATGTAACTCCTACATTGCCTAAAACATTTTTGAATCTAATTTGAGAGAATCGGGTATTAGGGGTATATATACCAAAGCCTGCACTTGCCATCATAGACCACTTATCATTTATAGGTCGCATATGAAAGAGAGCCAATTCAAGATTCATCATTTCAGATAAAAATAAATCCTTTGATATATTTTCGTTTTCAAAAGATACATATGTTCCCGCTGCTCCAATCCCCCAGACTGTTGGGCGATTATTCTCATCTACTTTCATCGATAAGGGTAGATTTATGCCACCTTTATAAACTAAAGCTCCTCCCTTGCTGTCTTCTATCTTATTTTTATCAGGATCAAGCAAACTTGATTTACCTAGATATTCAGTTTTAACTGTTATTTGTGCATTGATATATGTACATGTAACAGTTAAAAAGAATACAATCGAATACAATGTCAATTTCATAAACTAATTTTTTTAAATGAATAATTCCGCTCTTCTGTTAGTAAATTTCATTCGGAATTTTATATTGAAAAATTAGAATTGATTAGCAAGCGATAAAATTGACGAAACACTACTTTGCTTATGACGAATCAGTCATATAGTGATAACTATGCTCTATTGTGGTTTCAGAGTTTGAACTATCCTCTTATATTGAAGCCCTAAGCAAAACTTATATCCCGTTCAGCCTTTTAATAATCTTCTGAAATACAGATAATGGAAGAAGTGCACGAAGAAAAAATGCTAATTTAGTAGTATTATCAGAAGGATATCTCAACTTCGAATTTCTGCTGTTCACTGCTTTGTAGATAGTTTGTGCATCCTGCTTGGGAGAATACCCGTTTTTATAATTATTTATCAAGGAATGATGGCTCTTCTTGAATCTGTCCCGATATTCATCCGGATATTGTTCTAATGGAGAATCTAATACTGAGTTGTAAAGCTCTGTTTTAACGACACCCGGTTCTACAACTTTTACCTTTATCCCTATTGGTTCTAATTCATAATAGAGACTTTCACTAAATCCTTCTATAGCCCATTTGGAAGTGTGGTACACTGACTGAAAGGGAAATGTGGCACGTCCGGCAATGGAAGATATATTGACTATTACCCCTGATTTATTTTCTCTGAAGTGTTCTAATATTGCTTTAGTAGTATATAAAACTCCTTTAATATTTGTTTCAAGGATATCGTCAATTATCTCGTCGGAACTTAATTCTAAAGGGTTAATGGTATAGATTCCAGCGTTATTTACAATCGCATCTATTTTACTAAAGTCTTGTATTACGTGTTGAATACATTCTCTGATAGAATCTTTGTTTTTTACATCTAACAAATATGTACTTATATTTCTATTTTCGGCAAATATGGATAGTTTTTCCGGGCTTCTCATTGTTGCAGCTACATTCCAGCCCTTTTCGGCAAATAAAATAGCAGTTTCTTTACCTATCCCGCTCGATGCTCCTGTAATTAAAATTGTTTTCATATCTGTTATAATTTTTGTTATAACAAATATAGATAGGGGAGTCTTTTCTACTGCCTAACAAATGTTAGTTAATTTGTTTTTCTTATCCGGCTCAATGATTCAGGTTGTATCCCGATAAATGAGGCTATGTATTTCACTGGTACGTTCTGAATAATATCAGGCTGCTTTTTGAGTAATTTCATGTACTTATCTTGTGCGGTCAAAGTTAACTGATCAATAACTCTTTCTTCTTTTTCGATTAAGGCACTTTCCATTAATTTTCTACCAAAGCTATGCCATTTATAGCTTGTAGTATATAACTTCTCTAAGTCTGCTTTAGAAATATATAAAAATTCGCAGTCGGTAATCGTTTCCAGAGCTTCCTCAGACTTCTTTCCTAAAAAGAAACTACCTAATGAAATAGCAAAATTATCGGGAGTATATAAATGGATGATTAACTCTTCTCCCGAATCAACTATTTTGAAATACTTCAAGTATCCGGAAAGTATAAAAAATGCTTTATCCGTAGGCTTTCCAAATTCAATTAAAGCTGTCCCTTTCTCAGCAAAACCATATTTAAAATAGGTTTTTATTAATTCTATATCTTCGGGTTCGAGGTCAATATAGTTTGATACTATGTTATAAAGTTGAGAATATTGCATGAGCCAATTAATTTATGCTTTGTATTCCACAAAGATATTAATTACCGGCTAATGAATATTCTCATTATAAATTAATCTTCCAACATATGAGTGCAGTAGCTTATAATTGGTTTTTTAGAGGATTTTCCATCTCCAAGTGAATATTTAATGGGAGAATTAGTTATAAGCGTTAGTTCTTTATTATTAAATTGAACTTTCACAATAGAGATTGAATCTATCCTTCGGGGAATACTTTTATAGTTCATTCCAGTCTCAGTCTTTCCCTGCTCTGCCATTTTATCCTTATTCCCATATTTCAATATGACATTCAATAATTTATACTTCAGAGTTTTTTTTCGTAATAATTCCACTGACAAAATAAGAACTCCGTTTACGACTACACCTATAGAAATATTTGAGTCTGTTTCAGAAACATTTATATCCGCAGGTATTATCTCATCAAAATTATGATACTTTTTAAGAATGTTATCAGCATTAGGCGGATCGATATAACACGTTTTTTTGCCATCATGCCATAAAATCCATACTTCAACCATTCGGTCAATAGGAGTAGGGTTAGTTTCCCAGTTTAGAACCCAGATGCTACAATTACTAAAATGAAGTCCAGGTATAATAAATCCTTCAAAAGGTAATAAATTCATAACCAATCACGTGTTTAAATTATTTACTTATAGTTATCCCAAATTCTCTAACTTTCAATTCTATTTTTCGTATGTTTATTTTTAGACAAAAATAAACATACTTATCCTTTCAACTCCTTAACAAATGTCAGTTAATTTATTACACGTATTTATTTTGGAGTTTAATCGATTTTAAAACTATACTATCTCCCCTCACAAAACATCACCCCTTGAGTATGATTCGCGAGTAAAAATTTGACCAAACATCGCTTTGCTTATGACGAATCAGCAATATATCTATTACTTAATCCGTTATATTTGTAGTATGAAAAATTTCATTTTTAAAAGTTATAAAAGGTTTACAATATTATTTTGGATATTGATAGCCATCCTATTATGGTTTCAGAGTCTGAATTATCAGACTTCATTTATGGAAGCCATTTTATTGACCTTGTGTATATTTTCTTCTATATTTCTGATAAATATCTTACTCAGTAATTATCTATTGCCAAAAGCGATCAGAGAGAAAAAACTAGGTGTCTTTTGGGGACAATTTATAGGTCTAACATTACTTATGGGATTAATAATGGTTTTGATTCTGGCAGCATTTAGACAACTTGAACTAAGTGGCTTTTTTTCGCCTTCCAATTTATTCTCTGACTCTGATTCATTTTGGGTTGACTTTAAAAATCAAATGCCTGCTAGTATCGTTATAAATCTTGCTATTGTCGGATTACGATTCTATTATGAACACATGAGGTTGGAAAAGATACATTTAGAATCAGAATTGCAGGCTCTCAAAGCACAAATTAATCCTCATTTTATGTTTAATGTTTTAAATCATATATATTACTACGTCAAAAACAAAGATGATATAGCACCGACTTTGCTTCTGAACTATTCAGACATACTTCGCTACCAGTTGTACTGTGGACAACAAAAAGATGTCAATCTAGAAGAAGAATTACAGTTCTTGAAAAACTTTATAAATATTGAAACAATCCGATGGGAAGATAAACTAGATATAAATTGTTTGTGGAAGATAGAAAATACAAGTAAAAGAATACCACCATTACTATTAATCCCTTTAATTGAAAATGCATTTAAACATGTTTCTCGGAGTTCAAATGACAAAGGTTATATTAATATTAATTTTGAGCAAAAAGAAAGTATGATTTGTCTGGAGGTGGAAAATTCGAAATTAGCTATTCCCGTAAATAGAAAGGAGCAATCCGGTTTAGGTTTGGAAAACCTAAAAAACAGGTTGGAAATTTTATTGCACAATAAGTATAGTTTATCCATACAGGAAACCGAAACTAAATATAATTCTAAACTAGTAATTCAAATATAGGTATGGCAAATATCATTTCAAAAGAGCCGGATTATCAGATTTTAAAATGTTTGATTGTAGATGATGAATTGGTTGCTGTTAAAGATATTATTAGCAACATAGAGCAAATAAGCTTTCTAAAAGTTGAGGATACATGTTCTTCTGCAATAGAAGCAGCTGAAATTCTGAAAAAAAAAGAGATAGACCTGATGTTCTTGGATATTAATATGCCTTATCTTTCAGGACTTGAATTCTTAGAATCCTTAGATAAAGCACCTTTAACAATACTCAGTACGGCATATTCCGAATATGCATTGGAGGGGTACAGGCTAAACGTTATTGATTATTTATTGAAGCCTGTTGCTTTTCAACGGTTTTTCCAAGCTGTACAAAAAGCACAAGGGATATTTCAAACTCAAATCTTATTACAGAAGAATGTGGAAAATACCCAATCCACTATGTACATCCGGCAAGGTGACTCTTTTCAAAAAATAATATGGGAGGATATTTTATTTGTAGAAGGAATGCAAAATTATTTGAAATTACATCTGAAAAACAATACTTTCGTGATTCATCAAACAATGACTTCCTTAGAAGAGATGCTTCCTAAAGAATCATTCTGTAGAATACACCGCTCATTCCTTGTCAATATTTATCAGATTGATAAAGTGTCGGGTGGAAGGCTTTTTATTAATAAAAATGAATTACCTATTTCAAAGCCAAGAAGGGAGGAATTATTAAATTCTGCGGTTTATAAGAATTTGATAAGTAAATAATATTTAACAGCCAATATGCTCATATTTCCAAAAGTTTCATGTATATTTGAACCTAGAAGTTAGGCTCACAGCGGTCTGCCAAAACAGGACAAAAAGGCATCTTTTTAATCGTTACGAATTCGTTACGAACTTGCTTTTTTGAAAACTTAAATAATTGATTACTAAATCTATTACGAGATAAAAACGTGTTCCCAGCGGGATCACTTAAGGGAACAGAACTAAAAGACAGTTCAAAGCCAAAACAAGACAAACCTCTATAAATTAATGATTTATAGAGGTTTTTTCTTTTCTGTAAAGACACCTCTAAGACAGTATAATATCAAATTCGGACAAAAAATCGTTACCAAATCGTTACCCGATATATCGGTAAAAAAATGGTAACGATTTATTAAATAAGTCCTTGATTTGTCGATTATTGCCCCTGTTTTGTCCACAATGTTTATGAAAGTATCGAGTATTTTTACAAACAAAAAGGTAAACATTATGAAGGCAACTTTTAGAACACTTTTCTACCTCAGAAAAAACCGCCCGAACAGCAACGGGCTTGTATCCATCATGGCGAGGATAACCGTAAATGGTCAAATAACCCAATTCAATACAAAATTGGAAGTCAATCCTGATATATGGGATACCAAACTAGGCAAAGTAAAAGGTCGTAATGCAGATGCAACTAATCTGAACAGGCTCTTGGACAACCTGCGGACAAAAATGGACAAAATCTACAATAAACTGATGGATACAAAAGGATATGCTTTGCCCGAAACCATAAAAAACATCCTATTTGGTATTGATCCCGAAAGAAAGACACTTCTTCAATATTTTACCTTACATAATGAGCAGTACAAACTCAAAGTCGGTAAAACTACCAGCCAGATAACTTACTCAAGATACGAACTTACAAAAGAACGAGTGGAGGAATTTATCAAAAAGGAATACAAGCTATCCGATATCCTGCTCCCTGAAATAGATTTCCTATTCGTGGAGAAATTTTACCTCTCACTCCGTAACGACCATGATTGCAGTAACAATACCGCCATGAAATTTATTCAGCGGTTCAGGTCTGTATTTACTTTCAGTATTAACCTAGGAGCAGAAGTAAAGATAAACCCCTTTGCCAATTTTAAATTTCATAATGAAAAAGTACATCGGCAGGTTTTGACGCAGGAAGAAATCGATACCATATATAGAAAAGAGTTCCTGACAGAAAGATTAAGTCAGATAAGGGATGTCTTTATTTTTATGTGCTATACGGGATTATCATACATAGATGTCGCCCGATTAACAGAGGATTCTGTAAAAACAGCTTTTGACGGGCATCAATGGATAATGATTCAACGTCAAAAAACGAGTGTACCTTCAAATATTCGTCTGTTGGATATTCCATTAGAGATTATTGAAAGATACAAAGGGCAACAAACAAAAGGGCAATTGTTCCCTGTATGCTCTAATCAAAAGATGAATGAATATCTGAAAGAAATCGCTATTATTTGCGGAATCAATAAACCAATGACCTGCCACATAGCCCGTCATACTTTCGGGACAACCGTTACTCTGGCTAACGGAGTTCCTATTGAAACCGTATCCAAGATGCTCGGGCATACCGATATTAAAACGACCCAAATTTATGCCAAGATAGTCGATCAAAAACTAAGTTCAGATATGGATAGTTTAGCTGAGACCTATAGGAGTAGAAAATACGCTAATAAATAAGCCCTATGGAAAAAGGATATATTAAATTCTCGGATGTAGGAACTGATAAACCCATTATTGAAGTAAAAATCGTTGATGGCACAGTTTGGATGACTGTGAATGAGATCGCTGATTTGTTCGGGGTTTATACCCCGACAATCAATAAGCATCTTAAAGCAATGTTTAAAGATAATTTGCTGCGAGAAAATGATGTTACGAAGGAATATAGGTATACCCGAAATGAAGGAGGAGAGTATATACGCATTTATTACAATCTGGAAGTTATTGTCTTTTTGAGCTTTCGTATTCAATCACTTTATACGAAAGCTTTTCGGGAATGGGTACTCAATGCCTTTTGTGAGTATAGCGTAGAGCAGAAAAGCCACGAGGTTATTATGGTATTTAGTACCAACACAAAGCAGCATTCACTTAAAACCTCGAATTGAGCCAGTTTGATATTTATACCCTATAGGGTGTGATATTGTAAATATCTATAAATTTATACCCTTTATGATATAATTTATTGCTTAATTAAGTATATTAGCACCCTAAAGGGTATATTTATGGAAGACCTATTATTATCAGGATATGTTAAGCAGATGCGTAAGCAATATGGCTTAACTCAAATAGACCTCTCGGAGAAAGCAGGGGTTGGGCTTCGTTTTGTGCGTGAACTGGAACAGGGCAAGCAAACGTTGCGTATGGATAAAGTCAATCAGGTGTTAAATCTCTTTGGTGCGGAATTAGCTCCTGCACCAATAGACAAAAGTAAACTTGAATTATGAAACAAGCTGAAATATATATGCGCGATAAGTTTGCAGGAATACTTATCGAAGACGAGAACGGTTTTATTTATCAATATGCTTCCGACTATTTGAAAGATGAGGACTCAGAAGCTATCAGCTTAACAATGCCTTTAAAGAGTGAACCCTATAAAGATACTGTGCTGTTTCCTTTCTTTGACGGTTTAATACCCGAAGGATGGCTATTGGATATTGCCGAACGTAGCTGGAAGATCAATCAACGTGATCGGATGTCTTTGTTATTGGCTTGTTGTAAAGACTGTATCGGAGCAGTTAGTGTTATACCAGTAAATACCGAAGACAATGAATGAAAAATGCCTGTACTGCTATCAGGAACTGAAAGAAGGTCAAGTAGATTTTCACCCAGCTTGTGCGAAGAAAATATTTGGTACAACTACAGCTCCTGAGTTACCTTATACAAAAGAAAACATATCAGCATTAGCCGAAGAAGTAGTCCGCAGTCAAACGACTATAACAGGTGTGCAACCAAAGTTATCTTTAGATATAGAATCTTCTAAAAAGAAAAGCGAACCGAAACGGTTTACGATTGTCGGACTATGGGGAAGATACATCTTAAAGCCTCAAACAGATATGTATCCGCATTTACCGGAGTTGGAAGACTTAACCATGCACTTGGCTGAAATAGCTAAAATAAAGACCGTACCTCATTCATTGATTCGTTTTGCAGATGGAGAACTTTGCTATATCACTCGCCGTATAGATCGGGATGATAAAGGCAATAAATTTCCAATGGAAGATATGTGCCAACTCGCAGAACGACTGACCGAATACAAATACAAAGGCTCGTATGAGCAGATAGCCAAGTTAATCACGAAATATTCGAATGTTCCCAAATTGGATTTAGTGAACTTTTGGGAGCAGGTTTATTTCTGTTGGCTGACAGGCAATGCCGATATGCATTTAAAAAATTTCTCGTTATATAGTACAACAAAAGGTATATATTCTCTAACTCCTGCTTATGATATGCTTTCTACAAAGCTTGTTATTCCCGAAGATACGGAAGAACTTGCTCTGACTTTAAACGGTAAAAAGAAAAAGCTTAAACGTTCCGATTTTGAGACTGCTTTCGGAAAATCAGACTTAGATAAAAAAGTAATTGAAAATATCTTTTCTAAGCTTGAAAAGGTTGTTCCGCTGTGGGTCGAATTTATTGAGCAGTCATTTTTGAGTGAGGATATGAAGAAGAAGTATGCTGATCTGATTCAGGGAAGTATGCTAAATAAATAGGCTTATAAAAAAGAGATTTCCTTCTTTCATCTGACCACAAAGATATATTTCGAGAATAAAACAGCAAGGCTGAACCTTACAGGTTTTTACTCAAATCTTCCTTTTTCTGCCGAAAAAGCGTATTTAAGCAAAAAGCCCTGCCTTATTTATTCCCTTCATACAAAAGGTTTTTATCAGATTTAAAAAGGAAAATAATATTCAAGGCTTGTGACTGAGAAGGCTTACCTGATTCCCGCACATCCTGTAACAATACCCTCCAACTTATATCTTATACAATAAGATCCCCCTTATCCCTCTGCCGACGATACAGTTCATTAATCACATCTTTATTAGTTTCTAAATGTTGTGATAAAACAGTATCAACATAACCACCGATCGATATATCATTACTACCAATAGACCGTACTATTTTCTGTACCACTTCATGCAGCTCCGAACTGATATAGACACAACGGCGGTTTTTCAGTTCATTCCTGTTTAAAAAAGTCGTTCGGTAATCATCCGAATCTTTTCTTTTCCTTCTTACTGAATCTTTCGTCTTTAAATTTTCTCTGTCTTGAATTTCCTCTACCTCTGCTTTAGGAAGCTCCCGATCAGGATTCTTCTTAGCATATATAGATGCTAAAAGAGCTTTCTCGTCAATATCATCTGTATTTATTATTTTCTTACTCATACATTATCGGTTTTATAATTTCTACTGGTTCATCAGCTAATTTGTCAAGTTTTTCCATAATCCTGTTTTTAATGAATTAAGTTAGTATGTCAGTATATAATTGATTAAGTGCTATTCTAAATATCCAACAGATAAAGTACATTTATAAATACACCAATACATTATCACTTATTTATTGAATCAGCTTAATAACTCATGAATTCGTGAATGAATCCATGACTTACTGAGTTCAATAAATCAGCAGTTCAGCAAATCAGTAATGTTATACCTAACTATTTAACCGAATAAGCCTATAATCAACAAAATACGTATTTGAGAATTCAATTATCAAAACCAATAAAGAATTGCATCATCACTTCAGTATATAATTACTAATACAAATAAACAAACAAAACGTAAGATTCTAGTTATGAAAATATTAATCCGAGATATTTGGCGTCGGTTGGCGCTAGTTGGCGTTTATGAATATGCTGATTTATCCGCATATAGGCTCTAACTTTGCAGAACCCAATAAAGCAAATTAATGTATGGTATTTATATTTTCTATAAAGCTAAATATTATCCGCCATGCGTGGAGGATTTTGATGTTCGTCAGAACATGGCAAGGTGTGTTTTGAGGCACTCAAAACTGTTTTAAGTGCCTTAAAACCCTTGCCCCTGACGGGAGATAAAAAAGCTCCGAAGTCGCATTTTTTTTTAACCACTAAATATCCAAAGAATGAAAAGTAAGAATGAATCCAATCGTAATAAAGGGGGACGAATCCCCAAAGATAATCCAGCAAAGAATCGTTATGTTATCTATCTCAACGATGTAGACAATGCCCGATTCCTAAGCCTGTTTGAGCAATCGGAAATGAAGGTAAAAGCTCATTTTATTACCTCCTGTATCTTTAATAAACCGATCAAGATTGTCAAACTTGATAAGTATGCACATGATTATTATATGCGACTGACTACTTTTTTCGGACAATTTCGCAGTGTAGGAACGAACTATAATCAGGTTGTAAAAGCATTAAACACCAATTTTACGGAGAAAAAAGCACTCGCTTTCTTGTATAAACTGGAAAAAGCGACAATCGAATTGGTTGATATTTACAAGCAAGTGGTTGAGTTAACGCATGAATTTGAAACAAAATGGTTGAAGAAATAAACTTAGGGGCTTTAGTTTTACTTGCAAAAAAAATGGTAATAATTTAAGCGAACTTTAAGAAAATGTATATTAAGGCATAATCTCATCAAAATATTCAGGCAAGATCCGATGGAGCTTGCCTGAATTATAATAGACCTCTCTTTTCAATAAAAAGACTTAAAGTAGATATCGTCTTTCGCCTTTTTTATGGATATGAAAGAATTGGGTAATGTCCAACAGCTTCGGATATAGTCGTACTGATAGGTTTTATTGAGATAACTGATATAGTTGCTCAACTCGTCTAAGCTGTCAAAGAATATATGGGAAGCATTGCAGGTATTATTTCCGTCAAAGGCACACGTCAGGGTTGCTTTCTGATCTTCAAAAAGAAGCTCAATCATGTTTTCTTTGACTTCATTTTCAATGTATTCAGCTACATACATAGGATTGTCAGAATAGCTTTCTTTGATTTCATCATGGGATAGCCTGAGTACTAAGGAAGAACAGTTTATGAGTATTGCACAATATTCGGTTGAGCTTACTTGTTGTGTTGCCATATATACGTCTGTTTAGAGCCTGATAAAATACATAATACTATCAGACTGATTATTAATCTAAAAAAACAGATATATTTACGACTGTAAGCTTGGCTTATGAAACTGCAAAGGTATCAGACCCATAAAAATAGCAGTACGAAATATCCAGTTAACAAATATACAATTTTATGTAATAAATTATTTCGCTTTTACTTATCTTTGGTAATCTTAATTTTATAGTATCTAAATAATTCCGATGAAAAAGTCAATAGCCTATCTGCCTAAAGCAAAACAAGAGGACTTAATACGTCTTGTAATGGAGATTAACAAACGGCTACCCGAAGCCGAAATGATTATCTTATTCGGTAGCTATGCTAGAAATGAATATGTGGACTATGACGAAAGGGTAGAATTCGGTATTCCTACCTCTTTTCGCTCTGATTATGACATCTATGTAATCACAAGCAAGATATCGGACAATAAAGCCGGAATCATATTAGATAACATTGATGCACTATATTATAAAGAACCCGATTATCAAACTCCTGTCAATTTCATCAATGACGATATTAAAACGATAAATAGAGCTCTCGAAGAAGGCAGGTATTTTCATACTCAGATCAAACAGGAAGGAGTTATCCTTTACGATAGCGGAAAGTTTAAGCTAGCCAGAAGACGCAAACTAAAGTTTGATGAGATACAAAAACAGGCTCAGGAATATTTTGATGAGAAGTTTACTAGAGCAAGCAGTTTCTTACGTGATGCAAAATATGCCTATACGTGTGATGACTATAGACAGGCTTCTTTTTATCTTCACCAAGCTTGTGAAAACTATTACTATTCTATCCGTTTAGCCTTTACGCTGAGAAGTAGTAAACAACATAACCTGACTAAACTGGCTGCGTCTGTTAAAGGTCATTCGCCTGACTTGGCTCATGTTTTTCCTAATAATTCGGTGGAGGAGAAACGGCTTTTTAATCTGGTTAAGGATGCTTATATTGAGGCGAGGTATAATCCGAAATTTATTGTTACGAAAGAAGATATTGATGCTCTTATTCCGAAAGTGGAATTACTGAGGGATATAACTAAGCGTATCTGTGAAGCAAAGATCAGAGAGTATGCGAATATGGGGTGAATTTCAGAGATATACAAAAGCATCCCTATTAATTAAACTATAAAGCAATAGATATTTTTATTATAGAATTTAAGAGCCGATGTCAATCGGCTTCTTTCGTATGTAGTAGGTACAATAATAGAAAAAGCGACACCGAAGTGCCGCAATTGATGTTTTCACAACGGAATAATCCTTATTATGATTTGCTTTCAAATTGTATTTGCAAATATATTAAAATTTCACATAACCATACCAATATTCTTAAAATTTATTTATTTATCTTTAAGGCTTTGATAAAAAGGATACTATGAAAAAGATATTGGGATTAGATTTGGGTGTTGCATCTATCGGTTGGGCACTTGTTAGCGAAGCAGAAAAAGACAATGAAGTATCATCCATTATTAAACTTGGAGTAAGGGTAAATCCTCTTACTGTTGACGAATCATCCAATTTTGAGAAAGGGAAGAGCATAACAACCAATGCTGATAGAACTCTCAAACGAAGTATGCGTAGGAATCTTCAACGTTACAAACTACGACGAGAAAACCTGATTGAAATCTTAAAACAGCATGGTTTTATATCTGATGATAGTATTCTGTCTGAGTATGGGAATAACACAACATTTCAGACTTATCATTTCAGAGCTAAAGCAGCTACGGAACAAGTAACATTACATCAGCTTGCCCAGATTCTGTTGATGATTAATAAAAAGCGAGGCTATAAAAGCAGTCGCAAGGCTAAGTCTCAGGATGAAGGGCAATTGATAGATGGGATGGAAGTGGCAAGACGGATCTATGAAGAAAATCTTACACCCGGACAATTTACCTATATGTTACTTAAAGAAGGCAAAAAGTTTATTCCCGAATTTTACCGTTCTGACCTTCAAGCTGAGTTTGAACGAATATGGGATTTTCAAAAACAATTTTATCCCGATATGCTGACTGAGGATTTTAATAAAAAAATAGAAGGAAAAGGAAAACAAAATACAGCAAAGGTTTTTTTAGCAATTTACGGACTTTATACTGCCGAAAATAAAGATAAAGACAAGCACTTGCAAGCCGCCCAATGGCGTATAGATGGCTTGTCTAAGGAATTGACAGCCGAAGAAGTTGCCTTTGTTATTAGCGAGGTAAATGGGGCGATTAACAATTCGAGTGGCTATTTGGGAGCTATAAGCGACAGAAGCAAAGAACTGTTTTTTAATAAACAGACAGTGGGGCAATACTTGATGGAGCAACTGGCAAAGAATCCGCATACCCGATTGAAAAATCAGGTATTTTATCGACAAGACTATTTGAATGAATTTGAAACCATTTGGGAAACGCAAGCAAAATATTACGATATACTGACACCGGAACTGAAAAGTGAAATAAGGGATGTTGTTATTTTCTATCAACGGAAACTGAAAAGTCAGAAAGGCTTGATTAGCTTTTGCGAATTTGAAAGCAGGAAAGTCGAAATAATAGAAGATGGGAAGAAAAAGATAAAAATAAACGGGATGAGGGTATGCCCTAAGTCTTCCCCTATATTTCAAGAGTTTAAGATTTGGCAAGTGCTCAATGATATTGTAATTACAGACAAGCAAAATATTTTGGCGAAGCGATTATTGAATCAGGAGGAGAAAGAAAGCCTGTTTGAGGAATTAAGTTTTAAAAAAGAATTGAAAGGTACTGACGCTTTGAAGCTATTATATAAAAACTCTAAAGAGTTTGAAATAAACTTTGAAACTATTGAAGGAAACAGAACACAGTTAGCTTTATTCGAAGCATATCAAAAGATTATAGAGCAGACGGGTCATGATAAATATGATTTCCAAAAAATGAAACCGAAAGATGTTTTAGATAAAGTAAAATCTATTTTTAGCGGTCTCGGCTATAATACAGCTATTCTTACATTCGATTCGGCATTGGAAAACGATGCTTTTGAGAAGCAGGCATTCTATCAGCTATGGCATTTGTTATATTCATTCGAAGGGGATCAGTCGAATACCGGAAATGAGAAACTGATTCAAAAATTATCAGACTTGTATGGTTTCGAAAAAGAGTATGCCCATATCTTAGCTAATGTTTCATTTCAGGACGATTACGGAAGCCTTAGTACAAAAGCTATCCGCAAAATCTTACCTCACATGAAAGAGGGTAATAAATACGATGTGGCATGTGGCTATGCAGGCTATCGACATTCTAAAAGCTCCTTAACCACCGAAGAAAAAGAAAATAAGGCATATAAAGATAGATTGGACATTCTACCTAAAAACAGCTTACGTAATCCGGTAGTAGAAAAAATCTTGAATCAAATGGTGAATGTTATTAATTCTATTATAGATACCTATGGGAAACCTGATGAAATACGTATAGAACTAGCCAGAGAACTTAAAAAGAACGCCAAGCAGCGTGAAAAGATGACTGCCGCTATAAATAAAGCTACCGCCGATCACGAGGAATACAGGAAAATTCTTAAAACCCAATTCGGATTACTACGTGTCAGCCGCAATGATATTATACGGTACAAACTGTATGATGAGTTGAAAAATAACGGATACCGTACTCTTTATTCGAACATATATATATCGCCTGACAAACTTTTCTCTAAGGAATTTGATATAGAGCATATTATCCCTCAAGCCCGATTGTTTGACGATTCATTTTCAAATAAAACATTAGAACTTAGTAGTATAAATAGGGATAAAGGGAATGATACTGCTTACGATTATGTTTCGACAAAATATGGAGCAGAAAGTTTGGATGAATATGAGAAACGAATAGAAGCATTATATAAACAAGGTATTATCAGTAAAACAAAATATACCAAGTTGATGATGAAACTGGCTGATATTCCTGAGGACTTCATCAATCGTGATCTAAACGATACACAGTATATAGTCAAGAGGGCAAAAGAGATGCTGGAAGAACTGGTAAAAGATGTCGTTTCTACAACAGGCTCTATTACCGACCGATTGCGGGAAGACTGGCAGCTAATTGACGTGATGCAGGAACTTAACTGGGATAAGTACGATAAGCTTGGATTAACGGAAATCATCGAAAACAGGGAAGGGCATAAGATAAAACGTATTACAGATTGGACGAAGCGTAACGACCATCGTCATCATGCTATGGATGCTCTTACAGTAGCCTTTACAAAGCGAAGCCATATCCAATATCTGAATAATCTAAATGCACGAAGTGACAAGACAGGCGATATTTATGGTATAGAAAGAAAGGTGTTGGAGAGAGACCACAGAAACAAGCTAAGGTTTATTCCACCGATGCCATTAAATGATTTCAGAACCGAAGCAAAAAGGCAGTTGGAAAATATTTTAGTCTCTATTAAAGCAAAGAATAAGGTAGTTACTATAAACGTAAATAAAACAAAAAAACCGGGTGGTGTAAATAAGAAGAAACAACTTACACCACGTGGTCAGTTGCATAACGAAACCATCTACGGAAGTATTCAATGTCCTACAGTAAAAGAAGAGAAAGTGGGTGGTGGATTCGATGAAACACAAATAGTTAAAGTGACAAGCAAACGTTATCGTGAAGCTCTTTTGGCTCGATTAGCAGCATTCGGGAATGATCCGAAAAAGGCATTTACAGGTAAAAATGCTTTGGCTAAGAATCCGATTTATTTGGATAAACTACAAACGGAATGTGTTCCCGAAAAAGTGAAGATAGTAGAGATGGAAACAATCTATACGATTCGTAAAGAAATTAGCCCCGATCTTAAATTAGATAAAGTGATTGATTCGGGTATTCGCACTATTTTGGAAACTCGACTGAAAGAATACGATAACGATCCGAAGAAAGCATTTTCAAATTTGGACGAAAACCCTATTTGGCTGAATAAAGATAAAGGTATTTCTATCAAAAGGGTTACTATTCGGGGGATTAACAATGCCGACTCGTTGCATGATAAAAAAGATAAAGATGGCAATTTGATATTGGACAAAAATGGTAAAAAACAACCTGTGGATTTTATAAATACAGGAAACAACCATCATGTTGCTATTTATAGAGACAATGAAGGCAATCTGCAAGAAGTGGTTGTTTCGTTTTATGAAGCGACAATGAGAGCCAATCAAGAATTGCCAACTGTTGATAAGACTTATAAACAAAGCGAGGGCTGGGAGTTTTTGTTTACCATGAAGCAAAATGAATATTTTGTTTTCCCAAATCCTAAGACAGGATTCGATCCACACGAAATTGATTTGAAGAATCACGATAAGTATGCAGAGATTAGTCCGAATTTATTTCGGGTGCAGAAAATAGCTACGAAAAACTATGTATTTAATCATCATTTGGAAACAAGTGCTGTTACGGGAGAAATACTGAAGGATAAGAAACAATTATCAGAAATCACTTATTATTCTATACGAAGTTTGCCGCCAATCAAGGATATTATAAAAGTCCGTGTAAATCATATTGGGCAAATAGTAGATGTGGGAGAGTATTAGTCTTAGAATATTCTAAATATCGCTTAACCAATAAACCTAATACTATGATAAAAAAGACACTTTACTTTGGAAACCCTGCATACCTCAGTATGCGTAATAATCAGTTGGTAATAAAACTACCCGAAGTTGAGAAAAACGACAACTTACCCGATAGCTTCAAAAAAGCAAGCGAAACCCTCTTTCCAATTGAGGATTTAGGAGTAGTCGTACTCGATCATAAACAAATAACCCTAACACATGGGCTTATTGAAAAACTGTTGGATAACAATACGGCTTTGTTGACTTGCGATAGTAGCCGCATGCCTGTAGGGTTGATGCTTCCATTATGCGGAAATAAGACACAAAGTGAAAGATTTAACTCACAGATTAATGCCTCTGACCCTCTAAAGAAAAACTTATGGCAACAAACTATAAAAGCCAAAATAACCAATCAGGCAGAAGTTTTGAAAAAGTTTAGGTCTTGTAATATCCGTAATATGATACACTGGGCAGGAGAAGTAAAAAGTGGTGATCCCGATAATTTTGAAGGGCGTGCTGCTGCGTATTATTGGAAAGAAGCTTTTCCTCAGATTGATAATTTCACACGAGGGAGAGAAGAGAATCCACCCAATAATCTCCTAAATTATGGATATGCTATCCTTCGTGCAGTTATTGCCCGCTCGTTAGTAGCAAGTGGGTTGTTACCTACGTTGGGTATACACCACCATAACCGTTACAATGCTTATTGCTTGGCAGACGATATAATGGAACCATATCGTCCATTTGTCGATGAATTAGTTTTGTCGATAGTTGATAGTGGTGAGGATTATACCGAATTAACGACTTCGTTAAAAAGCAAACTGCTACAAATACCAACAATAGATGTGATGATGGGGAAACAAAAAAGCCCCTTAATGATTGCAGCAGGTCAGACAACTGCATCCTTAAACCAATGTTTCGAAGGGAAACTACGTAAAATTAAATATCCCGAATTATTGTAATCCGTCGGTAATATGGAGCAAGACCGATTAAATCAATACCGTATTATGTGGGTTCTAGTATTATTTGATTTACCTACCGAGACGAAGAAGGATAGAAAAGTATACGCTGATTTTAGAAAAAACTTACAGCGAGATGGATTTACCATGTTTCAATTCTCGACTTATTTACGGCATTGTATGAGTGTTGAGAATGCGAATGTACATATCAAGCGAGTGAAAAACTTTCTTCCGGCAAAAGGACATGTCGGAATACTCTGTATCACAGATAAACAGTTTGGTATGATGGAACTGTTTTATGGGAAAAGTCCTGAATCAAAGAAAACAGGAGCGCAGCAACTTGAATTATTTTAGAAAATAAAAATCCCGATCAAAGTCGGGATTTTTATTTGAAATACATTGATTTTTCAAATGCTAATGGTGTTTGCAATATGTTGAAATACATATACTTGCTCTATGGTATGATGTATTTCAATGAACTAAGATACAATTTTGAAAGCAAATCACAACTTGTTGAATCGGGGTATTTAGAAATTAGAAGATGTATTTCAATGAACTAAGATACAATTTTGAAAGCAAATCACAACTAGTCTGCAATAGCTTCTATCTCTGCGTGCGATGTATTTCAATGAACTAAGATACAATTTTGAAAGCAAATCACAACAGTGTCACAGGCGGCCGATATGTTCGGGGCGATGTATTTCAATGAACTAAGATACAATTTTGAAAGCAAATCACAACCATTTACGCTGTAATTCGTTACACAAACACGATGTATTTCAATGAACTAAGATACAATTTTGAAAGCAAATCACAACCAGCGGTTTCGGACTTGCTCTCGCCCATTTGATGTATTTCAATGAACTAAGATACAATTTTGAAAGCAAATCACAACGATAACAGCCCCGACGTTTGCGCAAACATCGATGTATTTCAATGAACTAAGATACAATTTTGAAAGCAAATCACAACAACCGCGATGAGTTTCATGTTATCCAAGACGATGTATTTCAATGAACTAAGATACAATTTTGAAAGCAAATCACAACCCACTAATCTTATGGAGTCGCTTAGAGCCTGATGTATTTCAATGAACTAAGATACAATTTTGAAAGCAAATCACAACTGTCAACGTCTCGCAACTGTACGGCGTGTGATGTATTTCAATGAACTAAGATACAATTTTGAAAGCAAATCACAACACGAGGGCATTTTAACGCCCGACGCGGAGAGATGTATTTCAATGAACTAAGATACAATTTTGAAAGCAAATCACAACGATTATGGCAGTTCTGATAGTTTAACCCAAGATGTATTTCAATGAACTAAGATACAATTTTGAAAGCAAATCACAACTAACGCAAAGAGGCAATGCAGTTAATAGAGATGTATTTCAATGAACTAAGATACAATTTTGAAAGCAAATCACAACCCCATATAGGGGTCTAAAGAAATATAGCTGGATGTATTTCAATGAACTAAGATACAATTTTGAAAGCAAATCACAACCGTCGTGTAAATGGTGTGCGCAAAGAGCCGATGTATTTCAATGAACTAAGATACAATTTTGAAAGCAAATCACAACTGCCTGTACGTGCATCGTTCAGGGCTTCGAGATGTATTTCAATGAACTAAGATACAATTTTGAAAGCAAATCACAACGGGAGCGTTATAATGTTTAGAGGCATCAAGGATGTATTTCAATGAACTAAGATACAATTTTGAAAGCAAATCACAACTGTTGCCGACATTATCGCATCCAGCGTTTGATGTATTTCAATGAACTAAGATAGGATTTTTCCAAATACTAGAGTGTTATTTTTCATCTTTTATACAAAAATATATATAAAGAATAAACCATCAATACTGAACCTTTCGATTTATATAAAATATTACAATCCTTGTAGTTAGCGTGTTTTTATCGAAAGCCTTGCTTTATTTATTCTTTGTTTATGTGGGGCGTATATCAGATGTAAGAGAAGAGAAATATGAAGCTTGGGCTTTGCATTAGAGGTATCCTGTCCGTATAGCCATCCGTCAATTGTTGGCAAACCAGACCTGTTATTATCACAGCAATATGTCTGAAATATTACCTGTAGCCAAAAGCACCCTTTCGCAGCATCTGAATGAACTGAAAGATGCTAGACCAGAGAACAATCACACCTCTGATAGTTCCGAAGCTTTATTAAATCTGATATTAACCTGATTGACGATCTTTACCAATCCAACAATCGTTTAATTAGCTGTAAATTTGACATATAAATATTTTGGCAACGAATTGTAAGTTTTGTTTCAAGAAATAGTTTTGACCTCATGAGGTGCTAACGTCAATAAGTCATTTCGACTTTGCTTTTAATTACCTTCACTTAAAAGTGGAGGTAATTTTTTTTTAAGATAACCTATCCATGTAGTTTTTGTTTATTAGTAGGATTTTCCAACAGCAAGTTTATCTGAAATCAATTCAGATTGTCTTTCTTCTTATTTTTCAATAGTTGGTTTAAAATTTTAGGATAAAATATTTGCTTGTAAAATAAAAAATGATTATTTTTGTTATATAATCATCTGTATAACAAATAGATGGCTTGATGGAAAATAGTGGATAAAAAATCGTTACCAATTCGTTACCGTCAATTATTTCACTGTTTATATTTTGCTGGTTATCATATAATTATAAAGGTTTACATCCGACCCTAGCCGGATCACATAAAGATCAGAAAATCAAGGACTTATTTCTGACAAAACAAGGCAAACCTCTCTAAAATAGACTTTTAGAGAGGTTTTTTTATCTCCATACCAGACATCATCAGTCATCAAAATGCCGATATTGGACAGTCATTCGTTACGGAATCGTTACGGATTTCGCCAAAGACAAAAACCGTAACGATTAAGATTGTAAGTTTCTCATTTGTCGATTATTGGCAGTCGTTTGTCTGCCTGACTTCTAACAATTAATTCTAGTTTTGAACACTAAAAAATGATGTGTTATGAATGTTATGAAGTCAACTTTTCGTGTGTTGTTTTATCTTCGAAAAAATGAAGTAAACAAAAGTGGTAATTCTTCCATTATGGTCAGGATTACCGTTAATGGAGAACAAGTACAATTTAGCTCCAAGCTACAAATCAAGCCCGAACGAATGGAAAGGCACTCGGTCGGAATGCTGAAGCAATGAATACCAACCGCTTGTTGGATGCTATCGGCGTAAAAGCAAATGAGTTGTACCACAAGTACCTGAGCGAGTACGGTTATGTTTTACCCGAAAAAATCAAAAATATTATTTTAGGAATCGATACCGACCGCAGAAAAATGCTGCTAGAGCATTTTGGGGAGTACAATGAGTTCTATGTATTAAAGATAGGAAAAGACACTTCTTTGATTACTGCCAATCGCTATAAGTTGACAAAACTTCGTTTACAGGAGTTCTTAAAAGCGGAATATCATCTATCCGACATTCCTGTGTTTGAGTTGACTCCTATTTTTGTGGAGAAGTTTTTCCTGTTCCTTAGAAACACCCACAATTGCAGCAACAATACGGCTCTAAAATTTATTCAGCGGTTCAGGGCAGTCTTTTACTACATTAAGGACACCGGAGCAGATATTAAGATAAACCCTTTCGGCAGTTTTAGATTCCGCACTACTAAGGTGGTTCGTGAGGTACTTTCGCAAGAAGAAATTGATGTGATATACAGAAAAGAGTTCCTGACCGAAAGACTAAGCTTGGTAAGGGATATGTTTATTTTCATGTGCTATAGCGGGTTGTCGTACATAGATGTAGCACGACTGACAGAAGATTCTGTAAAGACTGCTTTTGACGGACACAAATGGATCATGATTCAACGGCAAAAGACCAGTGTACCTTCAAATATTCGTCTGTTGGAAATACCCAAGGAAATCATGGAAAAATATAGAGGGCAGCAGTCGGGTGGAAAACTATTTCCGATCTGCTCCAATCAAAAGATGAATGAATACCTCAAAGAAATCGCAACTATCTGTGGTATAAATAAGTGCGTGACCTGCCATATCGCAAGACATACTTTCGGAACCACTGTTACGCTCGCCAATGGTGTACCTATTGAAACAGTATCGAAGATGCTCGGGCATACCGATATTAAAACGACCCAAATTTACGCCAAGATTGTCGATCAAAAACTAAGTTCCGATATGGACAGTTTAGCGAAGACCTACAAAAGAAAAAGATACGCTAATAAATAAGCCTTATGGAAACAGGATATATTAAATTTTCAGATGTAGAAACAGATAAACCCATCATCGAGGTAAAAATCGTTGATGGTACAGTTTGGATGACGGTAAATGAAATAGCTGATTTGTTCGGGGTATATACCCCAACAGTCAACAAGTATCTAAAAGCAATCTTTAAAGATAATTTAGTGAGAGAAAATGAAGTAACTAAAGAGTATCGTTATTCTTGTCTCGAATATGGAGAATGTATTCGGATATACTATAACTTGGATATAATCGTATGTTTAAGTTTTAAGATTCAAACAGTTTTCACAAAAATATTTCGGGAGTGGATATTTCGTTCACTCTACAAATCAACACAATCATACAATAATCTTATTAGCTGTGAATCAATAATCAAAGAATATTCATCTCTAAATCTGAATTAATATGGAACTGCAAAAAATAGAAGAGAAAATAATTTTAATTCAAGGCAAGCATATAATCTTGGATAGTGATGTAGCTGAACTTTATGGAGTTGAAACAAAACGTATCAATGAGGCTGTGAAGAATAATCCCGATAAATTCCCAGAAGATTACATCATTGAATTGAGTATGAGCGATAAAGAAAAGGTAGTCGAAAATTTCGACCACCTCCAAAAACTAAAATTCTCTCCGGCTTTGCCTAAAGGATTTTCAGAAAAAGGTCTTTATATGATTGCTACGATCTTGAAGTCACCCAAAGCAACAGAAACCACTATCGGTATTATTGAAACTTTCGCCAAGGTTCGTGAATTATCTCGTAGTATAGCCGAAGTGTCGGAAACGACCGATAAGGATGTGCAAAAATCTTTAATGCAGCGAAGTGGTGAATTGATTTCGGATGTCCTGAGCAACAATTATCAAACTGTTGGAACTGAAACGACAATAGAACTCAACCTTTCTATTCTGAAAGTGAAGCATACTGTGAAAAAAAACCGAAAGAATAATTGATAGTTGAAATTTGAGCATAGCCTTTTACCTATAAGTAAGAGGCTTTTGCTATTTTTGTGATTGACGAATCTAATCTAAATTATGGTTTTAAGAGACAGACTGTTGCAATGCCTAGAGATGGAAGATATTAACGAAATAATACTTCTATATTTTTGAAACAAACAAGGGGATAAAAATGCTCCTTCATTATTTCTATCTTGCAATTCTTGCTAATATGATTAAAATTCACAGTAATTTAGAGGGAACATATATCTATAATAAAAGAGTTTAATGAATTGTCAGTTTATAATATACTTAAAAAACAAAGCATCACTAAAGTTTGAATACAAAAGAGATGTTTCCACAGTTGTACGTAGGAGCAATGGATATCGTATCACATTTAACAATGGAAAATCCTATAACTACGGAGCCGATAATGTGAAATACTATCCGCTTATATCAACACGAGATAATGTACGTATATATGAAAATGGCAAATTAAACAATAAATACAACACGGTTTATAATTATGATCGTTATTTTATTTTTGGAAATGAAGACAATTATTCTTATCCAATTGAAAACGATGCCGATATCGAAATATGTGATATAAAGAGAAATACTGATCTGGCAGAATCGGTTGTCGATTACTTTAAGGAAATACTGAAAAATACAGGAGAAGTTTTATTTGATGTTCCTGCCGAAGAAACAGAAAGCAAGAATATAAATAAAATAAGTTCCGAAATATTGCTCAAAGCCCTTGATAGCATAGATATACTAGAATCGAGGTCGGTATTATCTAACTATATTGATGGAACCAATCCGGCTGTCAAAAACTCTAAAGAAACTATTATATACCCATTCGGATGCAATGAAAGTCAGAAACTGGCAGTTGAAACTACTCTTAGAAATAGCATAAATATAGTAGAAGGTCCTCCGGGAACGGGCAAAACTCAAACGATCCTAAATATTATAGCCAATCTTATCGTGCAGAACAAAACCGTTGCAATCGTTTCAAATAATAACTCTGCGGTTTTCAATGTACAAGAAAAGTTAGAGAAATATGGCTATGAAATGCTTGTGGCATCACTTGGAAATAATGATAATAAGGCATTATTTTTCGAAAACCTTAAAGAAAAAACAATAAATCAAGATTTTGATATCTCAGCACAGAGATTAGTTAATGCTAAGAATGAGATTGATGAGTTGGACAGCATACTAACAACATGTTTTCAGTATAGGAATAAACTAGCTACTCTAAAAACAGAGTTAGCAGATGCCAAAATAGAATTTGAACATGTAAAAGCAGAACAGCCACTCGAACAAAATACAAAGTTTGTACTTGACAAGAAATTTCACCGCAATTGGAGTTTCAACAAAACATTGAAATTGATAGATTTACTGTCAAATGTTAGCATTAAATCTAAACTGTCTTTCATAAACAGATTACGGTTTGCTGTGCAATATGGCTTATTTGACTTTAAAATCATTAGTCAGTATAGTCAAGAGTTTCCTATTTATGCAAATCACAAATTTTATGAATTATACATCGCTAAAATAGAAGCCGAAATATTATACATTGAAAACTGGTTGGTCTCTAATAATGAAGAAACCAATCTTAAGCATTTTATCGAAACATCTAAAGAAGTGTTCAATGGCACACTATTTGAAAAATATAAACGATTAGGAAAATCAATGTTTTCACTTGATGATTATCGTAATCAGTTTGATCATTTTACAAAACACTATCCAGTAATACTAAGCTCTACTCTTTCGCTGCATACAAGTATTCCCAAAGGGTATCTTTTTGATTATCTGATTATAGACGAATCTTCACAGGTTGACATTATAAAATCAGCAGTATGTTTTTCGTGTTGTAGAAATGTAGTTATTGTAGGAGATAGTATGCAACTTAATCATATTGTGGACGAACAGAGCAAAGCGGCATCAGAATTATTTAAAGCAAAGTACAACATTTCTCCTTCATATGATTATGTAGAACAGAATATATTAAACTCACTAAAAAGCTTGTATGGTAATAGTATAAAGACCGTTTTATTAAAAGAACATTACAGATGTCATCCCACTATTATTGGATTCTGTAATAAGAAATACTATAATAACAGTCTAGTTATTATGACTAACGGTAATAACCACCCGTTTAAAATCATTGAGGCAAATATATCTGGCGGAAGAGACAACTACAATCAAAGACAGATAGATGAAACGGATTTCTATATTCGTCAAAATCATTCTGCAGACTATACTAAAGTAGGAGTTATAGCACCGTATAGAAACCACGCAAATATTCTGCAAAAGCAACTTCCCGACGGAGCAGAAGCTGACACTATACATAAATTTCAGGGACGCGAGAAGGATGTAATTATATTTAATACGGTAAGAAACACAGTACAACCATTTATAGACAATCCCAACCTGATAAATGTAGCTGTATCAAGAGCTGTTAAAGAATTTATTGTAGTAAAACCCGCATCAATGGAACTTCCTCATGGAACAAATATAGGTGATATGATACGCTATATATGTTATACCACCGATCCTAAAGAGACAATTGTTAAGGGTAGCATATGTTCTGTTTTCGACCTTCTATATAAAGAATACAATAAGGTTTTTACTTCATTCATCACATTTAATAAGAACATAAAAGGGTCTGCTGCAGAAATTATAATTCACAAGCTATTGAGTGAGAATGTATTATTGAACAACCCCAAATTTTCATCAATTGATATGGTCAGAGAGTACAGACTTCGAGATCTTATTCGAAACCTTCAGTCATTCTCAGAAGATGAAATTAAGTTTATAAATAACAATTCAAGGATTGATTTCCTATTGTATAACAAGATTGATAAAACTCCTGTACTTGCTATCGAAGTGGATGGTGTGTCGTTCCACAACAATGAACTGCAATATGAAAGGGATAACAAGAAGAACAATATTTTAAAAATAATTGGACTGCCATTGCTTAGGTTATCGACAGATGGATACAATGAAGAAATGAGGATTATTGAAAGTTTAGACTCTGCAATGGGACTATAGGTTCTGTTGAAATAAATTCTCTCCTTTGTGATATTAATATTAATTCTTTAGAATGCAAGTGGTAATCTCTTGATTAGAGTTACCTCTATTTAATTTACAAATATACTTACTAATACAATTTTAACATCTTTCATGTGATAATTACGAGAAACGTACTATAACCTATCCAAGACCCACTTTCACTCCCATTCTATTCACGATCAAGTAAGTCTTGGACTCAAATCAGCAAGAGTACATCTAACGGTGTACACTTGCAAAGAACTGATGCGAATCAGTTTTATTATAAACTATATTTTCAGGATTTCTCTTCCCTTTCTCCCAATATAATTATTCCACATTAATACGGGTCACCCTTGCTCGGTCTATTGTTCAATGGGCAAAGGTATGTACGGATCTTAGCCCTGCATATTCAAGCCTTTTAGGTTTTTATCGAAATCTTCCTCTTTCCTTACAGGCGAGCGTATTTAGCTAAAAAAATATGCCTGCCTAAAATACCTATACCTGCTTGTTGCCCTTGAAACAAAAACGACCGACCCGAAGGATGACGCAGAAAAAAAATGTCACAATTATGAGAAACGAAAAAGAAATAATGAAACAAAACTCCCTCTCCTCCGGAATCATCATAAAATTTGGGTTTAAGATAGCAGGATTGGCTCTGTATATAGGACTTATTTCACGGTTAAATATCAGCACATCGGCTGTATTAGGACTCATTCTTTGCTATTGGGGCATCTGCCTTGCGTTCAAATTAGCAGGCTGTATCATTCGGATTATCCTATCTATTCTTTCCATTTTGATTATCACATCCTTAGTTATATTATTCATTTTTTAATACTTACCATCATGAAAGCAACAAATCACTTTAAGAATACCATACAAGCCTATTTAGAAGAACGAGTAGCAAGCGATACATTGTTTGAGTGGGCATATACTAAAGAAAACAAGAACCTTGACGACTGCATTACTTATATCCTCCATGCGGTTCAGAAAAGCGGTTGCAATGGATTTACCAGTGAAGAAATTTTCTCAATGGCTGTTCATTACTATGATGAAACAGATATTGAAATTGGCAATCCGATTAATTGTAAGGTGGTAGTTAACCATACGGTAGTTTTGACCGAAGAAGAAAAAGAAGAAGCACGCAAAGAAGCTATCCAAAAAGCACATAACGAAGCCTATAACCGAGCGATGCAACCCAAGAAGAAAGCCAAACGAGTAGAAATGAATAACCAACCAAGTCTATTTGACTTTTAAAATGACAGCAAGATGAAACCAAAAAATAAATTCCAACAACAAATCGTAGAGGCAAGCAAAACCTTACCATCTATTACTAAAGAGCAAATACAATGGGGCTATGATAATGCCATCAGCTATGTAGGACAGCGAACCAAGAAAGGAAAAATAACCTGTTGTAAATGTTCCCATTCGTTGCAGGGAATGGGCGAACTGATAAATACCCTCTTAGGCTGCGAGTGTCCGAACTGTAAATCAAAACTGATAGTCAAGACAAGTCAAAAGCGGAGTTTCAATGACAGCTATTATATGACTGTTATAGATGCACACAAAGGCTATCAAGTTGTACGGACGATTATGTTAAGCTATACTACCAAAACAAGCAAACTACCCGAATACACACATTCGGAAGTCATGCAACGGTGGATAGCACCCAATGGGAAGCATTGCACATTCGCACGGCTTCGCCAAACGATGGGAACGTGCTATTATGATGCATGGATATTTCATACCCCATTGGAATTACGGGACGAAAACCGCAATAATAAATTCTGTATAAATGTTTATGACAGAATTAATACAGGCGAAATTTACCCACGTCAGAAGCTAATCCCTGAACTGAAAAGAACAGGCTACAAAAATAGATTTTACAGACAAAAACCCTTAGACCTATTTCGTATCCTACTAACCGACAGCAGAGCAGAAACCTTGATAAAAGCAGGATATACAAAGCTAATCCAACGGATCATGGACAGCGGTTGGACGCTAAGTATAGACAATTATTGGCAATCCATCCGCATTTGCATCCGTAACGGCTACAAAATTAAAGATACGATTATGTGGTGCGATTATGTAGATATGCTTCGCTTTTTTGGAAAAGACCTGCATAATGCAAAATATGTATGCCCGAAAGACTTAAAAGCCGAACACGACCGCTATGTAATCAAGAAAGCAAAAGCGAATGCACGTTTGGAGGTTGAGAAGCAACTTGAAAAGGAAGAAGAATACAGACAAGCCAAGGAAAAGTTTTTTGGGTTGATGTTTTCGGATGGGATTATCAGCGTCCGTGTACTTGAAAGCGTAGCCGAGATTATAGCTGAGGGTAAAGCCATGAAGCATTGCGTGGCAAGCTATCACTCAAAAGCCGATTCACTTATTCTAACGGCTTGCATCGATGGGAAAAAGATTGAAACAATTGAACTCTCATTATCTCAATTGCGAGTAATCCAAAGCAGAGGGAAATGTAATAAATGCACCGAATACCACAGTCAGATTATCAACCTTGTAGAGAGTAATATATCTCAGATTCAAGAACGATTAGCAGCATAATTAAATATAAACCAATTAAATACCAAGGATATATGAAAACAACAGAAGTAAACGACAGCCTGATCGGAAAACGATGCAAATGCATCTTTACAGGCTTAATGGTAACAGGAGTTATCGAGGAAACAGGAATAGACAAATACACGGCAGAAGTTAAAGTACGCTTCGATGAGCCTCACCAATGGGGTGATGAGCTATTTGAATATGACTTCGCATCTGCTCGTTTGTGTGATGAGTTTGGCTCACTCCACCACCTTGAAATCATTGACGATAAATAATATCCGAATAAAAATAAAATCCGAACACGAGATATTATATATCTGTAATCCAGCATATAATCATTCCCTTAGTTCGGATTATTTTCATTTATCCACAATTTCTTTTACTCCTAAAAAAGCAGCAAGGGTATTGGCTTGAGATTTCCATTTTTTAGTAATATTCTTCTGATTTTCATCTTCCAATGTAGCCAATGCTCTTGTTTCTTGTTCAGTTGTAATATCCAGATATACCATTGTTGTTTGAAGATTGGCATGCCCCAACAAAAAAGAGATTTGGACAATGTTCATTCCATCTTCAAGCCAATGAGAAGCCTTTGCGTGTCTTATTTGATGAGCATGTAAATCGACAGGAACTTCATTGTTAATTTGGTGTGCAATATGGGCATATCGCTTTAATTGTTTGTTTATTCCTTCAGGTGTTGTTTTCTCCAATATACCTTTGTTTCTGGAATAGAATACATATGCTTCGGGGTTAGGTGTAACCGAATGAAATTCTTTTAGATATTTTTTTAAGTGGGCAATAGCTTTGGGTAAAAGATATAGTGTCCTGATTTTATTTCTTTTGCCAATAACAGTAATATAGGGCTTGGCTGTATCCAAGTGCAACTGCTTTATTTTTAGAGATAATATTTCATCTATTCTGGCAGCAGTAGAGTATAAAACAACTAAAATAGATAAATCACGTTGTCCTGTCCTTGTCGATACATCTGGTGTTGACATCAAAGTCTTCATGGCACTTTTGCTCATACCCATGACTTTCTTTTTTGTAACTTTCTGTCTGGGAATCAGAGTAGAGTTTTGATATAATGATAGATGAGAAAGGTCTTTTTCTGCCAGATATTTCAAAAAGGCTCTTAAGGCAGCCAACCTAATATTACAGGTTTCCGGGCTACAGTTTCTTTTACCCTTTAACCATAAAATCCAATCTTCTATGTACTCCCGTGAAAAACACGCAAATCTTAACGATGATGGATCAAGCTTCTTAGCTTTTTCCAAAAATCCGACAAACAAGGACAATGTAATTGTGTACACCTTTATTGTATGTGAACTGTTGGATTGAATCGAAGGACTATACACTTGTATCCAATTGTATATATACTGAGCTAACTTATAAGCCTCATTGTGAACTTTTTTCATTGTCTGTAATTTTTGGAATTATTTCATTAAACGTTTCTTGGCTTGTATTTTCAAGAATGTCAGATAGCCCTGGCACTAATGAATAGTAATATTTGGTATTTTCCACATTGCTATGCCCCATACTTTTACTTAAGGATAGGAGGCGCATATGGGTATGTAATCCTTGACCAATCCATTTGTTTATATTTTCAACAGCATAATGATGTCTTAATTCATAAGCAGTTGCATAGGTATTGTTATTTTGATACCATAACTTTCTAAAAAAATATCTGATCCACTGGTCGGAGAATCCCTTGCTAGCATTCATTGGGAAAAAATAAACTCTATTGGGTATCAATTTAGATATAACAGAATCATATACCTTCATCAGTTCAAACATGGAATCGTGGAGAACGGTGAAATGCTGGTTCAACCCTTTTGAGAATCTTATATTGATGACCCCATTTTCCAAGTCGATATCTTTTGCTCTCAATAGTCTGACCTCAGTTGTTCTCATTCCACTACTGTAAAGAAGGCGAAAGAAAACAGGAATAGTTATTCTTCTGAGATTCCCATTAAATCCTGTTCTTGTTGTTATTGTATCACACGCATTGAAGAAATTCACCAACTCTTCTTTTGTAAATACATGTGGTATATATTTTCGTGGAGATTGTTTTGGCACTTTTGGTATTTGGATGTCTACCAGCCCTC
>NZ_JAAKEM010000034.1:0-38215 GCF_011039195.1 Dysgonomonas sp. ZJ709 | reverse complement strand
TTACAAGAAAACAGCTTAAGTAAGCTATTTTCCCTTTTTCAATCTGCCCCCCTAAAAAACGGGTAGTTGAAAAAGGAAAAATGCGATAACTTTTAACAATATTAATAGGAATTAATCATAGAATTCAGAATAGCTGAAAAACAGATACTAATCATAATTCATATACATTGCTTATATCGAACACACGTTAATTACTATTCGTCAACTTTCAAATTATAATAAGTAAGGAAATCTTTTTCACCTACAGTTTTCAATAGCTCTTGATTCTTAATAAAGTCTTGTCCATACTTAAGCCATCGCTTAGAGAATGCCTTAAACTTGGCGCACGGAAAAATTGAACATTGATAACAATAGGTTATGCCTTTTTCTGAACAACATAGATGAAAGGTTTTACATTTCTCACATCTCTTTCTGTTAATATCGGCTCCGGGACAAGGGTTTTTCTCCCTTATATAAGTTGGGCAACCTCCGCAAAAGACGCCACATGCAGGTATTCTTCCACTATAACGTTTCATGACATTAAGAATATTTATAATGCTATAGCAATATAATAATTTGTATCTTTGAATCACTTAGTAAAATGAGCAAAATATGAAAAAATATAATGTGCTTTTTGTCTGTTTAGGCAATATCTGCCGCTCTCCCGCCGGAGAAGGTATCTTCAAAAAACTTGTTCAAGATAAGGGACTTGAAGAAATTATAACAGTCGATTCTGCCGGAACTTCGGGCTATCACGATGGTGTATTGCCCGACGACCGTATGCGGAAACATGGGGATCGCAGAGGGTATACCTTCGACACCCTTTCACGTAAATTCACTCCGAGAGACTTCGATAAGTTTGATATTATACTCACAATGGATGATAATAACTATAACAATATCAACAAACTGGCGATAGATATGGAATCGAGGAAAAAGGTACATCGCATGACCGAATTTTCGCAACGTTTCACTCACGACCATATTCCCGATCCTTATTATTCGGGTGCTGATGGTTTCGAACTGGTACTTGACCTCTTAGAAGATGCTTGTGGCGGCTTAATGGAAAAAATAGAAAAAGGTGAACTATAATAGTTCACCTTTTCTATATCAATTTACTTTACTAATTTCTCCTCCCTCGAAGAAATTAATTATATTCTTCGCTACCTCTCTCTGCATATCTAAACGGGCAGCATATGTCTGTGTTCCGGCATGAGGAGTCAATACTACATTTTCGAAACTGAACAATTCCGGTGAAATTTTAGGCTCATTCTCAAATACATCAAGTCCTGCTGCAAATATCTGTTCATTCTTCAAGGCTTCAATCAAAGCCTTTTCATCTACTAAAGCCCCACGAGCAGTATTGATCAGTATAGCGGTATTCTTCATTTTCTTAAACTCAGCTTCTCCCATTAAATGGTGAGTCTCGGCAGTGGCAGGAGCATTCAGGGAAACAAAATCAGATTCTTTAAGCAAGGTATCAAAATCAACATAAACAGCACCATACCTTTCTTCAATGCTCTTATCTAAACGGTGCCGATTACAATAAATAATCTTCATCCCGGAAGCTACAGCACGACGTGCAACAGCTTGACCGATACGACCCATTCCATAAATACCCAAAGTTTGCCCATATACAGGTAATCCGGGATTATCAAACAGCCCCCAACCCAATCGCTCGCCATTATGTAATTTGTTGTTATAATAACCCACTCTGCGAGCAGTAGCAAGCAATAAAGCGAAACACAGTTCAGCCGTAGGCTCAAGTACCGAATTAGGTGTATTAGTCACAGGTATGCCTTTTTGAGATGCATAATCTACATCTATATTATTATAGCCTACGCCATAGTTTGCAATCAGCTGCAAATTAGTACCTGCATCTATGACTTCTTTATCTGTCTGAAAAGAAAAATTAGGAATCAGTACATTTATATCTGATATAAGTTCTAATACCTCTTCTCTTTTGAAATGTTCATTTTCAGGGTAAATCATTTCGAACTTTCCCTCCAGATCCTTAAATCCTTCGCGTTTGAAATTATGCCCCATTAATATTTTTTTCATACCCATTTTTATAATACACCCTTTTCAACAAGCATTTCTCTCACTCTTAACCAATCCACATAAGGTCTTTGAGATCCTTCATCATTATCCAATAGCGGGCAACCCAGATTAGCATCATCAATATACAGATGCCCATAGGCTTTGGGCGATGATGTCCAAAAACGCTGTGTCGGATTTTTTTGCACACCATACAGAGGGATTCCATTTTCTTCGAACCATCGGATAGCATCAGACAATACATTTTCTTCGACAATAACTTCCTGCCCATCCACTTTTTTCTTCTTCTTGCGATCACTACGCATAGTAAAAAGAATTAATCTATGCCCTTTCTCCACTAGCTCCTTCAGCACCGGAACAGCTCCTATATCATTCCCTATATCGGGAAATTCGTGAGACACACATGTGCCGTCGAAATCTATACATATATCCATAGTGTAAATATAATAAAGATAATTATTAGCAGATATGCTTTTAATATATAATAAATTAACCCGATAATTGTTCAATACCTACATATATCGTAATGTAAAACGGATATTTAGCTGTGAACTCTACACAATAACAATATTTTTGTATCTTTGGTTTTTCGTCAAAAAAGCCTAAAACTATTAGGTAAGAGTGTATAACAAATATCCCTTGCACGACAAATCTACTTCCGAAAAACAAAAGTTTGAAACAGTTTTTCGCACTCATTTCTCCAAAGTCAAGAACTTCATAACTAAGATTCTCAAAATATCGGAAATGGAAGCAAACAAAGGAATTCCAAAATCAGATCAAAATCTGGGATATTAATATAGTGAATTAATTTTTATGCCCTGATAGGATGCTTCGCAAGTGAAGCATCCTATTAAAATAAAAGTTATACCAAACTTTCATTGTCCTTTTTTAATACTTAAACACTATGAGGCCCAATAATCGCTGGATTATTGGGCTTCATTACTTATACGAGAGGCGAAAAAACCGCGAAAGTTTCCCATTTCTTATATTTAGAGTACTTTTGTACAAAAATCAGAGAGGTAGAATAAATGGACAAGAGAGTAAAAGGCAGCATATTTGTTTTTCTGGGAGCATGTAGTTTCGGTGTATTATCTACTATCGTAAAAATCGCTTATAGTGAAGGATATACATTAGGACATATAACAGGTAGTCAGTCATTTTTAGGCATGTTATTATTATGGATACTATATCTCTTACAAAAGAAATTATTTCCTACAAGAAGTACATACAATACAGAAAATAAGGGCGATATTCGACCCAAAACCGCGTGGTGGAAAGTTTGTGCAGCAGGTATGTTCACAGGATTGGTCGGAATATTTTACTACCAATGTGTAAAACTATTACCGGCTTCTATCTCCATCATCCTGTTGATGCAATACTTGTGGATAAGTATTGTGATAGAAGCTATTATTTTCAAAAAAAAACCTACACGTATACAACTCATAGCGGTCTGTATTGTACTTATCGGAACTGTTTTTGCAGGAGGAGTATTCAACGAATCGCTTACGCTTAACCCGACAGGGGTCGCCTTCGGTTTTTTAGCAGCACTAGCCTATGCGCTTTTTCTCATCACAAGCGGCAGGGTCGGCAATGAATTACCTGCACTGAAAAAGGGTGCTTTAATGATAACAGGTTCGTGCATATTGACCTTTATAATATTCCCTCCCCTATTTTTTTTCGATGGTGTACTATTCGACGGACTATACAAATGGGGCTTGGCTCTCGCCGTATTCGGCACAGTAATACCTCCCCTATTCTTTTCTATCGGGATACCTAAAACAGGCGTGTCGCTGGGTGCTATATTCAGTACAGCCGAACTGCCTGTAGCCGTACTATCATCGTATCTTATACTTCGCGAAAATGTAGCTTTATTGCAATGGATGGGAGTGGTAATTATTTTGATGGCAATAGTATTGCCCAATCTTAAATCGCTGACCAATAGGAAGAAAAATCGTTTGGTATAATTCTATATCAGGATAGGCTGTGCATAAAATTAAGTCAGTAATACAGTGTATTTTAATGAGGGCTCTGCACAACCTATCGAGATTATTTAAAGTATATTTATAAAGCCCTACTTAAATGTTTAATTACAACAAACAAAGTAACAAGAGATTTTACCCGTATAAAACAGGAAATAACCTGTAACGAACAGGTAGTTAATTGAATATAAAACTATTGCTCTATATTGGTATTTTGTCTATTTTTGTTACAAATAATAATTCAAACCTATGGATACTAACACTAAAGTTCATCACGGACACAATATCAAACGTTTGCGCGAGATGCTGGGTATTAAACAAGATACTATTGCTTTCGAAATGAATATCACCCAGCAGTCTTTTTCTGAAATAGAACAAAAAGAAGTGATTGACGAAAAGGTGTTGAGTAAAGTTGCTGATATAATGAAAGTTCCTATTGAAGCAATAAAAAATATGACTGACGAAACAACGATCAACTATATAAATACTTTTAATGATGTGGTAACCAATAATAATGGTTGTCCTTTCTCTTATAACAGTAATTGTACATTTAGTCCGATAGAAAAAATCGTAGAACTCTATAATGAAAAGATAGAACTTTACGAGCGTATGCTAAAAGATAAAGAAGCAATGATTGAAAAATTGTCAGGAGATAAAAAATAAGAAATAAGTAAAATATATACACATAGTAGTCCGAGTTTAACGACTTAGACTATTCTTTTTAAGAAAACCAAACCTAGAAATACAAGAACATTTATGAAAAAACTACTATTCGCCCTATTCTGTGTGGCTCTTATATCATGCAGTAAAGACAACAATGATGATTTGGGAACAAACCCTGATCCGGAGACACCTATTCTCGGAACAGGTGATCCTGTTGAAAGATTTTTTAGTGAAAAAGGATTAAAACCATCTAATCAAGAACAAATTAGTTTCATTCAATTTTATGCTGACAACGTAGATTATAAGCTGGCTGGAGGACGCAAAAACGGTAAAGCATGGCTCGCCAAATTTAAGCCTAACGGAGAAGAAATATTTTCGTTCGAACTAGATGCCAAAACTGAAGATAAATCTTATGGTCATTATTATGCCAACTCTTTACTGTTTGCTGACAAAAAATATATATTTATTGTAGGACGGCTGAGTAACTGGAAAGATCTCTATAATGACACAGATGAGGCAAATAAATCTTTTACTTCAGTAATTTCAGTTATTAATTCGTCGACAGGAAAAGAAAGTAACCGATTTATGCCTAAGAAAGCAGAAAGATTTCAAGTGGAACAGATAAGTAATTATTACCTCATCCAAGAAGGAGATGAGTATACTCATTATAGTCAATTCCATATACTTGACAATGATGGCAAAACTCTGTGGAGCAGAGAAGTTACAGATCAATCAGAAAAAGAACGTGGTATTAATCTGTACGATGAACACTGTTTTATAGATGCTGAAAGAATTATTTTTGTAGGCTATACTGCCTCGGCAGGTCTTAAGTATGTATATAGAATTATAAATTTAAAAGAGCTAAAATTAATAACAGAATTACCAGTAGAGGGAGGTGACTACAAGCTCACAGGAGATAACGCAGAGAAACCTAATATTATATACAAGCGGAAAAATATAAAAATGTACGACAAAAATATTAGAATCACTTTTGAGGAAAATCTGGTAGAAAATGTCACTAATGAAGCTACAGGCTCTGTAACAACAACAGAAACTACATTAGGCACATACTATTATGATCTGGATTCTAATACGTATAAAGTTATAGGAAAAGGAAAATTGTAATACATATCCGACAACAGAAAAAGAGTCTAAATCGATAAGGTTTAGACTTTTTTGTTTTATACTTGTGTTGATGTTGATATGTAGCAGAAGCGTCAATTTAATAGTTTTAATTATATTTACAATCCCGTATTATATGTAATAGTACCATAAACATAATAAATGAAAGAAAACCTTCTGTCTAAAACGCCACGCATAGAAGTCGTTGATGCACTTCGCGGATTTGCTGTTATGGCAATCTTATTGGTTCATAGTCTGGAACATTTTATATTCCCTGTCTACCCCGATCCTGCCACTCAACCCGAATGGTTGAATATATTGGATAATGGTGTATTCAGTATTATATTTTCGCTTTTTGCAGGCAAATCGTACGCTATTTTTGCCCTCCTTTTCGGCTTCACATTCTATATACAATACACCAATCAGCAATTGAAGGGTAACGATTTCGGTTACCGTTTTCTTTGGCGATTACTCCTATTAGTAGGTTTTGCCACTATAAATGCGGCATTTTTTCCCGGTGGAGATGTATTGCTATTATTTTCGATCGTAGGTATTTTTCTTTTCGCTGTGCGTAAGTTGAGCAACAGAGCCGTCTTAACATTAGCAATAATACTCTTGGCGCAACCCGTAGAATGGTTTCATTATATAGCTAGTACTGTAAACCCTTCGTACACCCTGCCCGACCTTGGTGTAGGCGCTTTGTATGGAGAAGTAGCAACATATACCAAAAATGGTAACTTCGGAGAATTTATACTCGGGAATATAACTGTCGGTCAGAAAGCCAGTTTGTTCTGGGCTATCGGTGGCGGTCGCTTCCTTCAGACAGCCGGATTATTTATGATAGGAATGTTGATAGGACGGAAACAGCTTTTTGTATCGTCCGAAAAGAATATTCGCTTCTGGGTGAAGGTGCTTATTATATCTGCTGTATTATTCTGCCCTGTTTATGAGTTGAAAGTATTATTATACGATAAAAGCGATGTATTGATGATTAAGCAATCGGTAGGTGTTGTAGCAGATATGTGGCAGAAATTTGCTTTTACATTTGTACTTGTGTCTTCATTCGTATTGCTATATCAAACCGAGAGATTCAGAAAGCTGACTACCAATCTGCGCTTTTATGGTAAAATGAGCCTCACAAATTATTTAACCCAGTCGATGATCGGTGCAGTTATTTATTTCCCATTTGGCCTTTATTTAGCTCCATATTGCGGATATACGGTGAGTTTACTTATCGGTATCCTCGTATTCGTCGCACAGGTAGGATTCTGCAAGTGGTGGCTCAAAAGCCACAAGCAAGGACCTTTGGAGAGTATCTGGCATAAACTGACGTGGATAAAGTCGAAGTAAGAATATAGTATCAAACATGAAAAATAAAACAATATCATCCGATCGGCTACTAATGAGAAACTTCTACGAAACGGATGTCGATAGCATTTATTCATATCGCTCACTTGATAGCATTGCAAAATATCAGTATTGGGAACCTTTTACCAAAGAGCAAACAATGGCTTTTGTAAATCAATGCAAAAATATTAACCTGAATAGAATCGGTGAATGGATTGGTTTAGCTGTGATATGGAATGAACACAATAAACTTATAGGCGACTGTGCAGTGAAAGTCTCTGAAAACATAGCAGAAATAGGCTGCAATATTTCCCCCGAATATCAGAATAAGGGCATTGCCAAAGAAGCAGTAACCTTACTCCTAAATTATTGCTTCGTTAATAGAATTGTTGACGAAGTTATAGGCATAACAGATTCTGAAAATATAGCTTCTATAAAACTGATGAAATCGGTAGGTATGACCAAATCGACTGATTTTGAAGAAAAGGTTATGTGCAAAGGCTCTTGGTGTATCGAACACAGATATTCAATAAAAAGAGTCGCTTTTAATCGATCAACAACCTAAACACCATCGTACTCCGTTCCTCAAAGCCCATCTTTTTATAAAGACCATGCGCTGCCTGCCTTTCGATACTCGAAGTAAGATCGAGTTTATGTATTCCTTCTTTACGGGCAAAATCTATGGCTGCTTGTATTAGCTTTTCGGCGATACCTTTGCCTCGCATATTGCTATCTACCACAACATCTTCTATCCAGGCTTTTCTACCTGTAGGGATTTGATAGATAACAAGTGTAAGTGTTCCTGCTACCTTCTCATCTTTCGCTATAAATAAATAGCTCCCCTCTGAATTTATCATCTTTTCCAAATATTCCTTTGTCGGTATCGAGCAATCGGGTGATAGCTGAGGCATTAATCGGGTAAAAGCCTTGACAATATCTTCGTTTATTTCGGTCGGAATAAATATATCCATAATAGTTTATTTAATTAAATTGACATCGCAATCCAGCCTATACAGATCGAAACCTTTATCCCAATAATCTTTAACGACCTCTCTTAGTTCTAAGCCAAATTTTGCGTAGAATTTATAAGCGAGCTGTGATGTTCTTACAGAAATGGTTTTTATACTTTCAATCTCCTTCATTTTTCGGATTCTAAATAAGGTCAACTCACGGCCAACGCCCTGCCCCTGACTTTTAGGGTGGATAATATCCCATGATATTTTCCCTGTTTCCCTGTCGTCGGTCAGATTAAAACCACCGCATCCAACTATTACACCATCAATATCGACTACATAATAATTATCGGCGTGATTGTCTAAATAATCTTTTAAATCCTCTTCCTCGCTTGGGGAAAAATATTCGGGTGTATTTAACCTCAGCAATTCTATTAATTGCTCCTTGTCCGAATCCAGATATTCTCTTATAATCATTTTGTATTATTTCTTATTCAATAATTCTCGTGTATGCTTTAGCAGCTCAATTCCTCCAAGATCGCCATGACCGGGTATAACAACTCTTGATTCAGGAAATTTATTCAGCACTTTATCGATTGTTTTCGGCCATTCGTTTACATCTCCGTCAACTGTATTTCCTAATCCTTTGGAATGGATATCTTTTGTCATACATCCGCTAAACAAAATTTTTTCGGATGGAATATAAACCACAATATTATCTAAAGTATGCCCTGCACCAAGATAATAACAAAGAACATCTATATCATTCATTTTTAAAGACAATGAATCTTTAAATCCGTACTGTGCCAAAGGCAATCCTTTTGCTCTTGCAATATCTATTGTCATTTCGTTAGCGTACGATTTCACTCCTTTGCTATGCAGATAGTCCAATCCTCCGATACAGTCTTCATGCCAATGGTTAGGAATAAACGTTGTAATTGCAGCGTGTAACGAATCGGCAATCCAGTTGGCTAATACTTCCGTCTGCATGTTTGTTACCGGTGTATCGAATAAAAATGCTTCTCCTTTGTCTATCAGAATCAAGCCATTTGAAGATACTTTTCCGAAACTACCTATTTCGGCAACAGACACATGTACATAGGCTTTATCCGAAAGCTTGATTAATTCAATATCATCAGAAACTTTTATCCTTTGATAATCATTTTGGGAAAATATAGGCAGCTGGAATAAAATAATTGACAGGATGATCAAATTTCTTTTCATTACTAAACGCTTGATTTATTTATTACTGATGTCTCTTAGAACAAAGGTAATACATTTAAGCAATTGAAGCAGTAGCAAGTTTTTTATCATTAGTCGAGAATATGCTATTTATCAAAATTTCCATTAACAAAAAAGAAATATCCGTAACAAAAAAAGAGCGTTCGCGTAACTCAACCTTATCAGAATAGGTACTATCCTGTAACAATAAAGCATGTGCTTTGTGTAGATAAAATTTAGAATTTATATGCACAAGACAAATTATTTCATTTCACTTAATTCAAGAGGACACTATTACCTATTTAAAGCCGTCTTAACCGTTTTTACTTTATTTGTTACAACAACATTATTCGCACAAACATCTATAAAGGGAGTTGTGACAGACAGTAAAACGGGAGAAACTCTACCGGGAGTTACTATTTCAGTAAAAAATACAACCCACGGAGTTATAAGCGATGTCGATGGTAATTATGAATTAAATGTAGGACCGGGAAAGTACACGATTACAGCCTCGTGCCTGTCGTACAGCCCACTAGAGATTACAGACATAGAAACAAAGAAAGGAGAGAATACAGACTTAAATATTCCAATGCAGGAATCTCTTCAATCTTTAAATGAAGTTGTAGTAATGGCAACAGCCCAGATAAACTCAGAAGTATCGTTGCTTAATTCGATGAAAAAATCGACAGGTATTGTCAGCGGAGTTTCTTCTCAGCAGATATCTAAGAATCAGGATAGAGACGCTGCCGAGGTAATAAGACGTATTCCGGGAATATCTATTATGGATAACAAATTCATTGTGGCCAGAGGATTATCACAACGCTACAACAATGTTTGGGTCAACAACAGTGCCACTCCAAGTTCCGAATCGGACACCCGTTCTTTCTCTTTCGACCTCATCCCGAGTTCACAAATAGAAAATATTATGATAGTGAAATCGCCACAACCCGAACTTCCTGCCGATTTTTCAGGAGGATTTGTGAAAGTGGCGACAAAGGGTATCCCGAATGAGAATTCGATGGAAATTACTTACGGAACGGGTTTAAACACTCAGACACATTTCAAAGATTTCAAATATAATCCGGGAAGCCCGACCGATTTTCTAGGGTTCGACAATGGACTTAGAAGTATCGGGAGTATTGTACCTCCAAGACTAAATTCTGACGATAAAGAAACAGTAGATGCCGTAAGTAGAAATGGATTCAATAACAATTGGGACATAAAGACTAAAAATCCTCTACCCGACCAACGCTTCTCGTTTGCAATGAACAGACGCATCAAAAAAGAAGGAGGGCAACTATGGGGGTTGACTACTGCGCTAAATTACAGTAATCTGAACCGTACACTCACCAACATGAGAAATGCGCAATATGAAGTCTACAATGATATATCTGACCAAGTAGAACCCGATAACGATTACAGCGACGATCAGTACAATACAAATGTGCGGGTTGGAGCCATGGCTAACTTATCTTTTATATCGAATAACAACAACCATTACGAGTTTCAGAATATATTCAACCAATTAGGACAAAGCCGTTATACGCTGCGCCATGGAACAGACTATACCAGCGGACGCGAGAAAAGACAAGAAAGAGAAGAATATTTATACTCGAGCAGAACAACATACGCCGGGCAGTTGACAGGGAAACACACATTGCCTTTTGCCGATAAACTGGACTGGACACTGGGATTCTCGTACGCTAACAAGAATCAACCCGACCGCCGTATGATTAACCGTACTGAAAATGCTTCGACTGACGAAGATCCTTTCAACGGACAAATGTTTATATCGCAAGCGGATATTGAGCGTAACTTTATTAAGTTGAACGAATATACCTATAACGCAGGAGCAAATTATTCACATGATCTAAAAATCAATTCCGATATCACAACTACTCTGAAAGGCGGATTTTATGGGGAATATAAAACCAAGGATTACAAGACCCGGGATTTTGACTATCTGTTCAATGAGAACTATTTCCCATATAGCTTCCGATTCGGTAATGTAGTGAAGGATATATTGATTCCTGAAAACTTTGGAGCCGGTAAACTTTACATCAACGAATCTACAAACAATGTAGATAGTTATGAAGGAAACAACAAGCTTATAGCGACTTATCTGGCAGTCAATATTCCTTACAAGAAGTTCAACATATATGCAGGGGCCCGTTTCGAACACGATATTATGACGCTCACCAACTATACATCAGGAACCGGTAATGAAACAAAAGACTCTGAATATAAAACGACAGATATTTTCCCTTCTTTGAATATCAGTTATAACCTGAATAAAGATAATATAGTGCGATTCGCTTACGGTATGTCCATCAATCGTCCCGAATTCAGAGAGGTGTCTCCTGCATCCTATTATGACTTCGATCTCTTTAACCGAATCACGGGAAATCCCGATTTAAAAGCTGCTTATATACAAAACTTAGATTTGCGATACGAGTTTTATCCATCGGCTTCTGAATTAATATCTGTATCTATTTTCTATAAGCACTTCGAAAATCCGATAGAATGGTCTTTCATAAATACTGGAGGAGGGGCTCGTGTCTTTACTTTCGAAAATGCCTTATCAGCCCATAATCTAGGAGTAGAAATAGATGTAAAAAAGCAACTCGATTTCATCGGACTAAAAAACTTATCAGTAGTTCTTAATGGTTCTTTGATCAGCAGTAAAGTAAAATTTGATGAGAGTAGTATCGAAGATGAGCGACCGCTTCAGGGGCAATCTCCATTCCTTGTAAACGCAGGATTCTTTTATCAAAATGACCCGATGCAACTAACTGCGGGACTGATGTACAATATTATCGGGAAACGGATTGTAGGTATCGGACTCAAAAGTAAGAGCGAGGGCAGCACCGTCAACGACGATATACCCGATATGTACGAGATGCCACGAAATGTACTTGATTTCACAGTAACAAAGAGAATCGGAAAAAGTATAGAAATAGCCGCTTCAATCAAAGACATACTTTCTCAGGATATTTTCTACAAACAATTCCCCAAATTCATAGATAAAGAGGGAGTATTGCACGAAAGAGAACAAATTACACGACAATATAATCCGGGACAGAATATCAGTATTTCTGCCAAATTGAATTTCTAAAATTTAAAATAATTAGTTTATGAAACTTTTCAAATCATTTAGTTTAGCGTTGATAGCTAGTAGTATCATGCTTTTTACAAGTTGTAGTAGTGACGACAATATAACTCCGGGTGTTGATCCTGAACCGGAACCCGTAGTAGGTGTAATAGGTGATGGTAGTTACACATATACAATCACAAAAGATGTGGTTTACAAAAAAGGCACTTACTCTCTGAAAGGATGGGTATATGTGAAAAATGGTGCGACAGTTACTTTCGAACCGGGTACAATCATCAAAGGGGAAAAAGGTTCTAAAGCAAGTTTAATCATCGAGCCGGGAAGTAAGATTTATGCACAAGGAACAGCTACCGAACCAATTGTATTTACTTCGGCACAACCTAAAGGAAGCCGCAAACCGGGCGACTGGGGAGGGCTTATTATATGCGGATATGCCAAAAATAACAATGGAGCTCAACTCGGTATAGAAGGAGGCCCTACAACGAAACATGGAGGAGACAATGACGATGATAATTCGGGTATATTGAGTTATGTACGTGTCGAATTTGCCGGCTCTGTTTTCGATGAAAACCAAGAGATAAATGGAGTAACTTTCGGGTCGGTAGGTAGAGCTACTAAAGTAGATCACGTACAAGTGTCATATAGCAACGACGATTCGTTCGAGTGGTTCGGTGGATCTGTCAGTGCAAAATACCTGATCGCATATCACGGATGGGATGATGACTTTGACACAGATAACGGTTTCTCAGGTAAATTACAATATCTGCTGGCTGTCCGTAATCCTAAGATTGCAGATACATCTTTATCGAATGGTCTCGAATCTGACAATAATAAACCGGGAACAGATGCCAATCCTAAAACATCAACTGTATTCAGTAATGTAACTCTCGTTGGTCCTATTGGTCAGGCAAATGATTTTATGAATACTATGCAATATATCAATGCAGGCAACTACAGACCCGACAACATCTCAAAAACAGGATTATTCCAGGCTGCTATGCAGATCAGACGTTATTCTCAATTGAGTTGCTTCAATTCAGTAGCAATGGGATTCCCTGTAGGGTTACTCCTTGACAATCAAAATGGAAATACGCAAGGGCTAGCTACAAACGGTACTTTGAAAATAAACAACGTATTCTTCGCTCAAATGGGAGTTGTAGGATCTGATGTAAACAATAGCCTTGTTGACAAATATTCGACAAACGGAAAAGATATGACTGATGCTCAATCATTTTCTCATACTTATTTCGTTGCTCAACCAAGCAATAAAGTATTAGCCAACATTTCCGACTTGAAACTAAAACAACCGAATAGTCTTCTTTCTAACGCCAATTGGGGACCAACAACAGGCAGTCCTCTACTTGGAGCAGCTTCGTTCACCGATGCTCTATTGAATGGCTTTGAACAAGTTGATTATGTGGGTGCATTCAAAAGCGATGCAGACGGTGACAACTGGACAAAAGGATGGGCAAACTTCGACCCTCAAAATACAGAATATTAAAACATCTCAAAAGAATAGAGATTACTCAAAGTTCATTTATTGCATATAAATTCAAGAGGTAATACTCTATTTGATTTGCAAGCGGCTAGTGATTAGTCGCTTGCTTTTTTGTTTATCCACCGTTCATCAACAAAAATATCCCATTGGTCAAACTAATTTTATTGTATCAATACGCATCACTAGTTTTGCGAAAAACATAATTTTACCACCATAACAATTTATTCATTATGCGCAGATACGACATAGACAGTCTTAGGGTAATAGTTTTCGGATTATTGATTTTCTATCATGTAGGGATGTTCTTTGTGCCATGGGAAAGCCATATTAAAAATGTTCAGACTTACGAGGGTCTGGTCTTTCCTATGCTATTTCTCAATCAATGGCGACTTTCTATACTTTTTGTTATTTCGGGTATGGGGACATACTATGCGTTATCAAAAAGAAGTGCCGGAGAGTTTGCAAAAGAAAGGACGAAAAAGCTATTCATTCCACTGATTGTAGGGATGATATTTATTGTTCCGCCACAAGTTTACTACGAATGGCTCGATCAAGGACGGTTCAGCGGAAGCTATTTCGAGTTCTGGCCTGCAAAGACATTCTTGGATACATATCCAAATGGAGGAGGCATCTCGTGGCATCATTTGTGGTTCTTGCCGTATTTACTGATATTTTCATTAATATTAATCCCTGCATTCCTTTATTTACGTAGACATACTGAAGCATGGATAATCAGGAAAATGCAATTTTTAGGTAGAAACGCCTTCGGGCTTTATGTATTAATAACCCCGCTTTTCTTTTGGGAACTTTATTTAGCACCTATCTTTCCTTCGACACATGCTTTGTTTAATGACTGGTTCAACATGGTAAATTATTGCACCCTGTTTTTCTTCGGATTTCTGCTAATTTCACTCAAAGATGTCTTTTGGGAAGCAGTAAAAAAGAACAAACATATATATCTGCTCTGCGGAATTATAGCATTCCCTTTACTTATGTGTCTGTGGTTTGTTATTGGCGATTTTGCGGGTAAGCAATATATATCCTCCTTCGTTAAAGTATTTAATCTATGGTCATGGATTCTTACAATTTTTGGTTACGGGGCAACTTATCTGAATAAACCGAGCAAAATGCTGACTTACGCCAACGAATCGGTATATCCTTTGTATATTTTGCATCAAACCGTAATTGTCATTCTAGGCTATTACCTCAAGCATACCGATCTTGGATTCTTCCCTAAATTCTCACTAATGGTAATCGGCACATTTGGTTTTAGCTGGATTATATATGAATTCGGCATAAGACGATATAAATGGATAAGACCATTGTTCGGACTAAAAAATAAATAAAGCTAAAATTATTATTCATAGATCAAAACATTAATTTATTTTCTGGATATTTATATAAAATAAAAGTAATGAGGTTTCCATATCGTTGGCTATATCCATTTTTTCTGGGACTCGTAATATTCAATACTCTACGGGCTGTTACCGATTTGACTAAAGACGGAACTTTCTGGATAGGATCGATAAGACTACACATAATAGGTCAGATAGCTGTCATTATTATGTGCTATTTCTTTGATCGAAGGATGCGTAAAAGGCTACAAAGACGAAAATATATTGCAGAAAAAAAACAGTCATCCCCAAAAGAGTATGGAATTATCTTTTTAACCTCAGCGATACACATCAATATAGTTCTCGTAATAGGTCAGTATATTGGCATTTTCCATATGGGCGACGGAATTATCGATTACATGCTTATAAATGTAGTATTTCTTCCCCTTCTGTTGATATACTATGCCATTATCTCGACCGATGTAATGAACAAGAATTATAATGAACAGGTTTTACAGCTGGAAAAAGTGAAAAATCAACAACTGGAAACCGAACTTAATTTTCTGAAAGCCCAATATCATCCACATTTCTTGTTTAATGCGCTGAATACAGTCTATTTTCAGATAGATGAAGAAAATAAACAAGCAAAATATACAGTAGAACTATTATCAGAACTATTGCGTTATCAATTGTACAACGTCCAACAGAAAGTACAGGTATCAGAGGAAATTACTTATTTAAATGCGTATATAGAACTTCAACGGATAAGGATGAGTGAGCGTCTGATTCTAAAGACAAACTTCGATACAGAACTTACGGAACAGAAAATACATCCTCTGCTATTTCAACCTTTACTGGAAAACGCCTTTAAATATGTTGACGGTGAATACTGGATTAATGTAAATCTCAAATTGGAAAATAATAAAATACGATTTATTGTCGAAAACTCAATTTCGACAGAAATAATAAATAATCCCAAAAACAAAGGGATTGGATTAGAGAATTTGAGCCGTAAACTGGAATTACTATATTCGGATAAGCAAACGCTGAGAATCGAACAAAAAGAAGATTCTTTTAGCGTCGAACTGATAATTGAACTCGATTGATATGGAAATTAAATGCATTATTACAGATGATGAACCTATTGCCAGAAAGGGATTGCGCAGCTATATAGATAAATTTCCTTTCCTTAAACTAATAGGTGAGTGTGAAAATGCCATACAGTTGAATACGATGCTAAAAACTGTACAGCCTGATTTACTCTTTCTGGATATAGAAATGCCGAATATGTCGGGATTAGATTTATTATCGACAATCAGTAATCCACCCAAAGTGATTATTATTTCGGCTTATGCACAATATGCCCTCAAAGGTTACGAACTGGATGTGGTCGACTATCTTCTCAAACCTGTAACCCTCGAACGTTTTACAAAAGCTATCAACAAAGTCCATGACTTACTCGAAAAAGAAGTAAAGGATAATACAACTAAATATATATTCGTAAAAAGTGGCAAACAAATGAAAAAGATATTTTTAACCGATATCTTATTCATTGAGAGTATGGAAAACTACATAACGATTTATACAACTGAATCGAAAGAGATTGTCCATACTACATTGAAACAAATGCTGGAAGCTCTTCCGAGTGATATATTTCTACAAACTCACCGATCATATATCGCCAATATCCGCCAAGTTAAAGCTATTGAAGGTAATCAGCTGAATATAGGGATATATAAAGTCCCCATTGCACGCAATCTTCAAAATCATGTTTTTGAAATTATACTCAATAATTAATTGACTTTGAGTATAAAATAATAATACATTTGCAAAAGTTTATCTTGCAACAAATCTTTGTTGTATTTCAAGACCTAAGACAAAACAAGAGAATAAATACAATCTAATTAAACTATGAAAAAAGCAAGCCGATTATCACAATCTAAAAAGTATTTCTACTTATCTATTTTTGTCGTATGCATTACTTTACTGAACACTACGACTATTTATGCCCAAAATCGCACAAATAATACAAAACCCGACCAGACCATTTTTGCTTTCGGGGGAGATATTAACGATAAATTTGTACAATATGTTGTCGATTTAACTGGAAAAACAAATCCGAAAATTTGTTACGTTCCTACCGCTAGTGCAGATAATGAGGATAATATAAAATACTGGAAATATATATGTGAAAAATTAGCTATCGAACCTCATATTCTTAAGGTCTGGGTGAGTTCTACTCATGAATCCAAAACATTCGAAGAGACTCTACTAGATATGGATGCCATTGTAGTAGGAGGTGGAAATACGCTGAATATGCTCGGAATATGGAAAGCTCAGGGAATTGATGAAATAATGGGAAAAGCACTTAAGAAAGGAATTATCCTCGCCGGAGGAAGTGCCGGTTCTATTTGTTGGTTTCAGAACGGTATCAGTGACTCCCGTCCTGTTCACCTCAGTATAGTGGATGGCTTAGCATATCTCCCTTATAGTAATTGCCCTCATTATTCCGACAGCTTAAAAAAAGAGATCTACCATCAAAAAATAAAGAGCCATGAGATGAATTCAGGTTATGCGAGTGACGATTTATCGGGTATTCTGTTCAAAAATGGAAAATTTGTAGAGGCAGTCAGTAAAAATGAAATCAACAACTCCTATTTTGTTACATTGAAAAACGGAACTATACAGACCGAACAATTGAAATCGAAAATACTGATTGACAAAAATGCGATATCGCAAAATAGCTATAAAGCCATAAATATAGATAAAGAGGTAAGGGATTTCGCCGAAAGAAACGAGCAAGACACTCCATTAAATGCATTCATTTCTATAAAGTATATTTTGGCAAACGGGCAATCTTCAAAATTAAAACAATTGACCTGTAATTTTTTGCAAACTTGTATGAAAGATGATGTTACAGATGAGATAATAAGCGAAGAGAGAAGAAATAAGATACTGAATACCTATATCAACAAAATACTTATTTACAACGACTCGCTAGCAGCCGTTATTAGTAAAATATCCGATGACTTTTATGGCATCTGGTATTTTTACAAAGAAGGAGGGAAATGGTTAAGTGCAGGCGAAGATATGGGCGGTGAAACCATAATCGAAACCGAGATATCTTTTAGAGAAAAAGCAGCGGTACACTTAAACAGAATAGAGAATTGAGTTATAAATTGGACAATATAAATAGAATAAGCTGGTACAGATATCCGGCTTATTCTATTTTGTGCTGTTACATATTTTGGAAATCCTCCTTTGACATTAATACTAACGATTCTTTCTCACAATCCCATATACTCACATAGTTTTGCGACATGACAATATGTTGCTTCCACTTGGCATACTTAGCATATAGCATCAATGTGCAAATATCCGTCGGAGTTATAAAATCCCCCGTTTCGCCAGTATGCGAATGAACAGAGCCAACAGCATTCTGTCCATCTTCAAAATATATTGGAATCAGGTTTCTATGCAGCTCTTTTTTAGTCAGGAGCATATCTTTTTTATCAAAAGTCAATAGATAGTCATTACCAAAGAGAACAACATCTGTAAGCTTAGTTCCTGTCAACACATATACTTTCTTCTCCCCATTGAAAATCAAAGGAATCATGTTGAGACTCGTATTCGTATATGTTTTAAATAAGGCCGTATCTTGTTGTATCTCTGCCAGAGCTTTAGCCCTGATTGTAAACAAATGTTTCTCATTTTCGTTGAATTCTCTCTCTTTAAAGTCAATAGAAGCAGTCTCTATCACTTTTAAGTCTCCATAAGAAACAACTCCAAGCACCTTGGGATTTGCTCCCTTTGAGAAGAATAGACACTTAGGAGTATTCGATTCCAGATAAGAGAAATAGCCTCCTACCCTTTCTCTTTCTTTATAGTTTTCGAAAAAAATATCCGTACCATGCCATGCTGCCAATTCCAAGCGATAAAGCAACTTTCCCTCTTCGGTAAGTTGTTGTGCTTTTTTCTCTAAATCGATATTCTGAGAAAAAGCATTTAAGGCAATGAATGCTAGCAGAAAAACTAATAATTTTCTCATATGTAAATATTTATCAACTTGATAAGATCTTCTATTGCATTAATGATGCAAAGATAAACCATTTGCGATAAAGTTCTTTTAAAGTCGTGCTAGTTATAATCTAATTATAAACTTTGAAGATATTCCGATAAATTGACATCGCGGTCTAAATTCATCTTTTTTCTTAGCCTGTATCTGTTAACCTCCACACCACGAACTGAAATATTCAGCATCGGAGCTATTTCTTTTGTAGAAAGATTCATGTTCAGATAAGCGCAAAGAATCTTGTCGTTTCTGCTAAGTCCGGGAAATTTATCATCTAACAACTCGAAAAAATCCTGATGAACAAGGTTAAAATTCGATTTGAAAACTTCGAAATCATCATCGTTATCAATATTGCTGTTTATCTGACTTATCAATCGCATTACTTTCTGCCTGATGGAATTTAAGTTCTTCTCATCATCGATAGCTTTCGATATAGCCAGTGCATCTTTTTTTACATCCTCAAGAATCTCATTTTTTCTTATAACATTAAGTATATACCCTGTTAGCTCTTGTGTTTTAAAATGCAATTCTGTTTGGAGCTTATCATTTTGAAGCTGGTATATTGCCTGATCTTTTATCTTGTTTTCTTCCTCATGGCGTTTAGTTTGAGCCACTAATTCCTCTCCCTTTTGATAAATTATTTTCTTTTGTTTACCAATCGTCTTCTTATATAAGATGAACAACAAAACGACTGCAAGCAGCGAATACAAAATATAGGCCAAAGCAGATCTGTACCAAGGCGGAGTAATTGTAAATTCGACCTCGGTTATTGCAGAATCCCGACTACCATTGACAACAGCTCTCACCTCAAATAAATATTTCCCTACCGGTAAATTAGTATACTCTTTTAATGTATTAGCCGACGGAACACTCCATTCCTCATCTAGCCCTTTAAGCGTATAAGAATACTGAATATCAGGGGCAGAGGGAAAATCCGTCGCAGCAAAATGAATACTTATCGAATTTTGAGAGTAAGGTATGAATATCTGTTTTTCTGTATTTCCATAACTTACAATACTATCATTCTTGAGACTAACGATTTTTCTTATGTAAGTATTAACCGGTCGATTTGGTAATCCTTTTTTAGAAAAATCAATTTTTAAAAAAGCATTGTCTACCGATACAATAGCAGAAGCAGAGTCAATAATATGAACACTTTCGTAGTTACCAACCAATTCGTCAGACAATCCCCAATTATAAATATCAGATTTATATTCCCCCGATACATACGGCAATAATTTAAGATTATTATCAGAAACAAACCAAATATTTTTCAAACTGTCTACCGACAGATATTCGTAATATCTCGGCCCTTCAAGCATTGATTCTAATTGAGCATAATGATCGAAACGATCCGTTATGCGGCTATATTGATATATCCCATCCTGCGCACAAATAATAAGATTGTTATCTACCTTTCTGAAAAAAGAGTTCTCCCCTATGCTCGATCCTTTTAAAGGATATATTTTCTGATTTATAAGTTTATTAAATTCTGTATCGAAAGTTACTCTCTGTATTTGCCTACTAGCATTCACAATCCAAAAATTATAACTCTCCTCATCTTCGACAAAACCTCTGGCTGAACCGTTAAAATTGGGAACCCGATGTGAAAAGACCCATCGTTTATTCTTCTTTTCTAAAATACTGAAACTGGAATAAGTACCTACAATCAATCTATTTTTATCTGCAGATAAAGGGTAGATTTCCCATACACCCGGCAAATCTATTTTATATTTACCTGCCGGACCTAAGACTATAATACCGTTATCGCCCGAACTAAATAAAGTATTATCGATAACGGTTAGAGACCATATCTGTCCCTCCGAGCCTTCTATCAATGTATACCCTCCGTCTTTATTCAATTTATAAAGCCCCTGATTTGTTCCCAGATAGAGTTCGTTGTTGTATTTAGCAGAACAATATCCGGTTCCTATCGGGGAAACAGTAGCGAAAAGAGGACGCATAGGTGAATTTAAATCTATATAACTAATACCCTTATCGAGTCCCAGCCAAAGATTCTGATCCTTATCAAAATAAGAATTAAGAATCGTATTATTTTTCAACCCATTATCTAAATTGAAAACCTCTTTATATGATGGATTTTTCAAATCGAATATAAAAAAGCCCTTCTGCACAGAGCCCAAAGCGACCTTGCTACCCGATACAGAAGTACTGAATAATTGATTATTATTTATAAAATTATCTGCAATAGATTTCACCTTCGATATATTATCACCTTCGATAATATATAATCCAAACTGGGCTGTAGTAACCAGTATATTATTGTTGTAAGTGATCAGGCTAACCAATTTCTTCCCTTTAAACAGATCAGAGACAGGCAGAAATTCTAAAACATCGTTTTTATTCAAATAAAAAATACCATCCGAAGAGCCTATGTAAACCTTATCCCCATATAATGTAGAACAATCTATTTTTGTTTTAGCGTCAATAGAATTGATCTGTTTGTTTTTGTTATTATATATATGGATAGTTCTATCACTCAAAAAATAAATCCTGTCTCTATATTCTAAAATATTCCATACTTCTCCTCCATAATCTTCTATACCCTGAGACAATGAATTATAAACAAGCAACCCTCTGTTATTAGCCTCAAAATAGCCAAACTCCGAACTTCCTCCAACATATATTCTGTTGCCGATCGCCTTTACGGAGCGAACTATATTGTTTCTTACTGTATATAGCGACCAGTTAACCCCATCGAATTCGAGCAATCCACTGGAGTTAGCCGCATATATCCATCCATTATCTCGTTGAGTTATAGCCCAGTTTTGAAAACCGGCTTTATATTGATTCCGCTCATAATTTACAACTTTGCGTTGCCAACCGGATGACGAAAGTCCATCTATAGGGAGGAATAATAATATTATAATGATCCCCAAAAAAGTATATTTCATATTCAGTATAGATTTACGGTATAAATAAATAAACCCCATATTAATCAAATTGTTTAATTTAATCTGAGATTAATCCATTTTTCAGCTACCGATTAGTTCTTTATTTATAAAAAAATATGTTAAATACTCGAATAAATAAATACCGATACAAATAGTTGTATTTTCTACACAATATCGCATGAGCAGCAGTTTTTCATACTTAAGCACTTCTACAACACCAAAAGTATTATTATAATATCAAACAAGCAATATCTCATATAAAAAAATAATATATGCCTATATATTAGAAACTTACAATTACAAAGTAGTAGTATTGACGTAATTATTAATGCTATTTTTTGAGTTTTTGACGTATTAGTATATTTTAAATAAAGAGGGGGCTAAACGTATGTTTGTATAAATTAATCTTAAAAGAGATTAAAAACCATAATTCAACAACCTTAATTTAGTTATCATGAAGAGAGAACTTTTTTTTTGGAAGATATTAATTATCCTTCCCTTATTTCTTTTTTCTTCTCTGGCTGTTTTTGGACAAACATCCGAAATAAAAGGAACTGTAATAGATGCAGTCACAGGAGAATCTTTAATCGGGGTATCAGTAGCCGAACGAGGCACCACAAATGGAACAATGACCGATATGGAGGGTCAATATTCCATTAAAATACCAGCCGGTGCTACCCTAGTTTTCACCTATGTGGGATATGAGTCTCAAGATCACAGAGGTGTAACCGCCAATTTCGATGTAGCCATGAAACCATCCCAACAAACACTCGATGAAGTAATTGTTGTCGGTTATGGTGTTCAGAAAAAGAGTGTAGTAACTGCAGCAATCAGTCGGGTAACAGCCGAAGACTTAAGTATAGCCCAACCTTCCCGGATCGAAGATGTTTTGAAAGGCCGTGTAGCAGGAGTACAAATAACCCAAAGTTCGGGTCAACCCGGATCCGATTCGAAAGTACGCATCCGTGGTATCGGTACAGTCAACAACAGTGATCCTCTCTATATAGTAGACGGTATGCCTGTCGACGGAGGCATCAGGTATCTGAATCCTGTTGATATACAATCGGTAGAAATACTAAAAGATGCAGCTTCGGCCGCAATCTATGGAGCCCGTGCTGCAAATGGAGTAGTGCTCGTTACTACCAAAGCCGGAAAGCAAGGTAAGGCAACCGTAAGCTACAATGTCGAATATGGATGGCAAAACCCATGGAAGAAAAAATCGGTACTCGATGCCCGGGAATATATGGTTATCATGAATGAAGGGCAAATAAACGACGGCAACGCACCCTATTACTCTTCGCAAGAGATTTCTTCTTCAGGGAAAGGAACCGACTGGCAACAAGAAACTTTCAACTTCAACGCACCCATAAAAAATCATCAGGTCAGTGTTAACGGAGGAAGTGAAAAAGTTCAGTACTTTTTCTCATTAGGTTACTTCAATCAGGAAGGTATTGTCGGAGGTAATTATGGCAAATCAAATTTCGAACGTTGGAGTCTCCGTTCAAATACAATAGCCGAAGTCTTTGAAGCAAAAGAACGTAGCTTTTTTAATAAAATAAGGGTAGGCGTAAATATCGGATATTCGAGAGGAACATCAGCCAGTATAGATGCCAATTCCGAGTTTGGCTCTGTTTTAGGTAGTGCATTAGCTTTTAACCCACTAATACCAGTATATGCCGATGAAGAAACTTCTGCCGCTATCTTAGCTCAGTACCCCAATGCGGTAAGAGACAGAAACGGAAATGTATTCTCTATTCCTCCTGCTGGTTTTCAAGAAATAGCTAATCCGGTAGCAATGCTAAATCAACCCAGAGCAGAAAAAAATAATGAAGACAAATTTGTAGGTACGTTCTGGGGAGAAATAGATATTCTTCCGATGTTGAAATTTAGAAGTAGTTATGGCTTCGACCTCGCCTTCTGGGGAATAGATGGTTATGAATTCCCATATTTCTTAGCCTCTCAAGGCAAGAATGTATCACAAAGCTCTGTTTGGAGCGAAATGAACCGTGGATACAAATGGCAGGTTGAAAATGTATTAACCTATAGTCAGACGTACGATGGAAAGCATAATCTGAGCGCTGTATTAGGACAATCGTCACTAAAATACACATATCGCCATCTACGTGGCAATGATTATGATTTATTAGAAACTGATCCTAGTAAAGCAAATATAAATTCGGCTATTGCTGATCGCGACAAAGAACGTGTCGAAGGAGGAACCGGTGGATACAATTTCACCTCACTAGCTTCCTATTTCGGTCGCGTAGACTATAATTACGATGAACGTTATATGGTACAACTCACTGTTCGCCGCGACGGATCTTCGAGATTCGGGGCAAATCACAAATGGGCAGTATTTCCTGCAGTATCAGTAGGTTGGAATATATTGAATGAGCCTTATATGCAAAACCGCCCAAGCTTTTTAGATGCATTAAAACTTCGTTTCAGCTGGGGTAAGAATGGTAATGAAAATATAGGTAATTTCCGTTATACATCGTTAATGGATGGTGGACAAAACTACTATTTTGGTGGAGGTTATTCTGTAGCAACGGCAAGCAAAGATGGTGTTATGCAATATGGAACTTCGCCGGCAGCAATCCCCAATCCCGATGTAAAATGGGAAGAATCGGAACAAACCAATATCGGATTTGATGCACGCTTCCTTAAAAGTGCCTTAAGTTTCAGCTTCGATTATTATAAAAAGAAAACCAATGGTATGTTGATGGATCAGCCTATCCCAAATTATGTAGGCCAAGGTGCTCCTATTGCCAATGTAGGCGACATGGAGAACTGGGGTGTCGAATTTGAGCTTGGCTGGAAACAAGAGATTAACGACTTTAATTATTTTGTATCGGCAAATGCTTCTTTCCTTAGAAATAAATTAATAAGACTAGGTAATGCCAGCGGAGAAGCAATTTACGAATCTGCGGGTGCCTCGGGATTAGGGAGCTATATAAAAGGAAAAAATGGTGAAGTATGGCCTTTTTTCTATGGATATAAAACAGATGGAATATTCCAGAATCAAGGGGAGATTGATGCTTATGTGAATGACAAGGGCGAAAAAATGCAATCAAACGCACAACCGGGAGATGTTCGCTTCAGAGATTACAACAACGATGGTATTATTGACGATAACGATAAAACAAATATTGGAAAAGGTATGCCCGATTGGACATTCGGATTTACAGTGGGTGGTGAATGGAAAGGATTCGACCTGAGCGTCTTCTTCCAGGGAGTTACCGGTAACAATATATTCGATTTCTCTCAACGCGGTGACATACCTGCTATGAACCGACCAACTTGGATACTTGACCGTTGGCACGGAGAAGGTACTTCGAATCATATTCCTCGCATGACTACTGCAAATGCCAATAGTAACTGGCGCTCTTCAGATCTTTTCATCAAAAACGGATCTTACCTTCGCCTGAGAAACGCTCAGTTTGGCTACACTTTACCTATGGTTTTGACCAGAAGAGTTTCTATACAAAAGCTGAGAATTTACCTTGCAGCTGAGAATCTTCTTACTTTCACCGGATACGATGGATTTGATCCTGAAATTGCCTCCGGAGATTATAATAGAATTGGAGTCGATCGTGGTATATACCCTCAATCAAGAACTATTTCGATAGGTGCTAACATAAATTTTTAATTGAATACAGCTATGAAAAAATATAAATTTTTAATGATAGTAGCCACTTTAGCCGGATCCATTTTTATGGCTTCTTGTGGTGATGATTTCTTGACTGCAGCTCCCACAGAGCAGCAAGAGGCAGGCGGACCTGCAACCGAGGGAGCTATACTTTCCAATCTAGGATCAGCTTATCAGATACTACTATTTGATAGTTATGCCGGAGGTAATTATAATGCCGTACTTCTAATGTCTGATCTCCGTTCTGACGACCTATTTAAAGGGGGTGGCGATGCAGGAGACCAAGGGCAGCTATATAAATTATCTCAGTTCACCTCCACGGCAGCCGAAACACTGAACGGTCTTTGGGACAATTATTTTAAAGGATTAGCCCGTTGTAACAACGTAATTATTGCTTGCGACAATGCTGTAAATGTAAATCCGGACAAACTGGAACAGTATAGAGCAGAAGCTCATTTCCTCCGTGCTTATTATGTACACCTTCTCTGGAAATATTGGGGAAATATTCCATATTTTGAGCAACCGTTGGTAACCCCTCCTTATATGACCAAACAACTCAGTGCCGATGAAATCTATAAAGAAATCATGGAAGATATTGACTTTGCATGTACCGAAGGCAAACTTCAAATGAAAACATCGGGAACTAATCTCGGTCGTGTGTCACGAGCGGCGGCACTAATGCTGAAAGCACGTGTAGTTCTTTACCAAAAAGACAACACACGTTATGCCGAAATTACAAACGATATGGCAACGATTATCAAGAGTACTGAATTTTCATTAATGGATGATTTTGGTACTATCTGGGCCGATGAAAACGAATTCTGCAAAGAGTCTATTTTCGAAAGCAACCAGCTACCCGAAGGTAAAACATGGGGCGAATCTTGGCAAGGTTTTGGGACAAATTTACCTGCATTTATCTCGCCAAACGATCTAAAAGATGCAGCTGGTATATTTAAAGGAGGATGGGGGTTTGCACCTGTTCGTCAGGCTGCTTACAATATGTATGAAGAAGGAGATACCCGTCGCGCCGGCTCTATAAACGCATGGCCAAAAGGAACATATGCATCACGCTTTCAAGATACAGGCTTATTCCAACGTAAATATGCTGCACGCGAAGGCTACAATCCGCCTCCGGGAGATGTAGATTTGAACTATGCCAATAATCTGCGTATTTTCCGCTACTCTGAAACATTGCTTAACTATGCCGAATTAGTTAAAATACAAGGACAAGCAGAAGCCGGAGTATCAGCTCAAGATTGTCTGGATAAAGTACGTAAGCGTGCTTTCGGTGCAGACAAACCGATACCGGCAACGGCTGCAAACATCAAGCTGGAGCGACGTCGCGAATTTCTAGGCGAAGGTATGCGTTTTTGGGATCTGGTTCGTTGGGGCGATGCACCTTCGATACTTACAGAAAATAATGCCGCATTTAACTCTGTCAGAACTTTTGAAGACTGGAAAAAGCACTTGCCTATTCCTCAACTGGAAATAGAAAAGACAAAAGGAACAGAATATGAGTTGAAGCAAAATAATGGATGGCAATAATCATTTATAAAGAAATCAAAAGATGAAAAATATAATCAAATTTGGAATTTTGGCACTGATAACTGTCTTTGCAATGGCAGCTTGTGATCCGCAAGAAGGTGACAACCATTCGCTGGGCACGCCCGATACAGTTACTGCCGATCAGGTGTCTTTTAGCTATGCAGCCTCTCCTACAAATGATAATATTATTACTTTCACCAATACATCTGATACTAAAGTACCCTATTCTTTCTTATGGGATCTGGGTAATGGTGTAACAAGTAAAGATAAAGCTATAACCGGAGAATATCCTTTTGCAGGAGATTATACTGTAACATTAACATTGTACACTGCAGACGGTTCCGCGACGGTTAATAGTCAGGTGATTCACATAGATAAAAATGATTATTCGTTACTGAATACACCTATGTATATTGCATTGACAGGAGGACTCGAAAATACGAGTGGTAAAACATGGGTATTCGACAGAACTCAAAACGGTCACTTTGGTGTCGGTCCTATCGATTCTGATACACCATCGTGGTGGAGTTGTGAAGCCGAAGGAAAAGCCAATTGCAGTTTGTATAATCAAGAATTCACATTTACACTGACTGGTGTGATACTAAAATGGACCAACGGAGGAAAGATTTATACCAATGAACCCGGACGCGCAGCTTTAGCAGCTCTAGGCTATACTAAATCTTCTGTACCGCCTGCCGGTGATTTTGATGTGGAATATGCTCCAAAAGAATCATATACTTTCTCTTTGAGTGAATCGACAAAAACTCTTACATTAAGTAGCGGTGCATTCTTCGGACATTATACAGGAAGTTCGAAATATACCATTCTTAGTTTAACTGAAGACGAACTTTATCTTAAAGTAAATAGTACTGTCGAATCAGGTAGCGCATGGTGGTATCGATTCGTATCTAAAAAGTAAATAATTAAATAGATAGGTTGTCTGATAGAAATTATAAATAATCATTCAGGCAACCTATTTTTCATTAAGAATAGTTATGAAACATATATACTACCTCATCCCCTGCTTCCTTCTCTTATGCGATTATGCATGTAGCCAAGACATACAGGAAAAAAGCAAGACAGATATTCTATCAAATTACAACCTCATCTGGCAGGACGAATTTAACGAAGCTCCAAACACAAATGGTACCCTGCCCCTACCGGGAAGCCAATGGTGGTTCGAAACCGGAAATCATGGCTGGGGCAACAACGAGCCGCAAAATTATGTGGATAGAATTCTCGAAAAAGATACAGTTGCCAAAATACAAAACGGTTCGCTTATCATCACAGCATTTAAGTTAGAAACCCCATATCAAGGTTCTGATATTATTTCAGCCCGAATGAATACAACTAAATCATGGAAATACGGTTATTTCGAAATGCGAGCTAAGCTTCCCGGAGGCAAAGGCACTTGGTCGGCATTCTGGATGCTACCCAAAAACATTAAGTCGTGGCCACTCGACGGCGAAATAGACATTATGGAATATGTAGGCTACAAACCCGGTGTAGTTCATGCTTCGGTACATACCGACACATACAATCATAAAATAGGAACGGAGAAAACAAAAACCATCGATATAGAAACTGCGGAAACCGAATTTCATGTTTATGGTTTGGAATGGACGGAAGATTTCATCACCGGATATGTAGATAATGTAGCCTATTTTACATTCAAGAATGATAAAAAAGGAAATAAAAATACTTGGCCGTTTAACGAACCGTTCTATCTAAAACTCAATCTTGCTATAGGCGGAGATTGGGGAGGAACAAAAGGCATCGATCCCGATATCTTTCCTGCACGTTACGAAATAGATTACGTAAGGGTATACCAAAAACAATGAAAATTATATCCTTATTAATAAAATAGATACCAAAATGAAAAGACTAAAATTTCTAGGCATTTCAGCCTTACTCCTATTCTGCTCGTTGGCATACGCACAGAAAGATGTTGAAAAACGTGTCGAAGACTTGTTGGCAAAAATGACCTTGGAAGAGAAAATCGGTCAGATGAACCAAGTCAGCTTTTTTTCGATCGACGATAAGGCCATTGCTCAATACAGCGACGATGATATGAATACCTTCCTTATAAGGATGGGAGTTGCCGGAGGACAAGGACAAAAAAAGCCAACCGAGATGAGCAAAGAAGAGAAGGTTGCTCTTATCAAACAGGCAGCAGGCAAAATACTTGACGAAAACATTACTCAACCTATAAAAAAAGGTGAAATAGGTTCATTACTGAACATTACCGACCCTGAAATGATAAATACACTCCAAAGGGCAGCATTGAAAGAAAGCCGCTTAGGTATACCTATGATTATCGGTCGGGATGTTATCCACGGATTCAAAACTATATTTCCTATCCCTCTGGGACAAGCAGCCTCGTTCAATCCACAGTTGGTAGAAGATGGTGCACGTGTCGCAGCTATCGAAGCCCGATCGACAGGTATCAACTGGACTTTTGCTCCGATGCTCGATATTTCGCGCGATGCTCGTTGGGGGCGAATTGCCGAAAGTCTTGGCGAAGACCCTTATCTGGGATCGCAACTCGGAGCAGCAATGGTAAAAGGATTTCAAGGTGGAGGCGATTTAGCCGACCCTAATTCCATTGCAGCTTGCGTAAAACATTTTATCGGATATGGTGCGGCCGAAGGCGGCCGTGACTATAACAGCACAAATATCCCACCCTATCTGATGCGAAACGTATATCTCCCTCCTTTCCATAGTGCCATCGAAGCAGGAGCAGCTACACTCATGACATCATTCAACGACAATGATGGTATCCCGGCTTCGGGTAACGAATATATACTGAAAAATATCCTGCGTGACGAATGGAAGTTCGACGGCTTTGTTGTTTCCGATTGGGCATCGATGGGCGAAATGATTCCTCATGGTTATGCAAAAAATGACAAACAGGTGGCAGAAGTTTCTGCGAATGCTGGCATAGACATGGAAATGGTAAGCGGTACTTATATGAAATACCTGCCCGAATTGGTTAAAGAAGGCAAAGTGTCTGTACAAACTATCGATAATGCCGTTCGCAATATCTTACGGATTAAATTTCGCATGGGATTGTTCGAAAATCCGTATGCCGACACAAAAAAACCGTCGGTATTATATGCTGCCGATCATCTGAAAGCTGCACGGGAAGCAGCTATACAATCGGCTATTCTATTGAAAAACGATAACAATATCTTACCGTTAGCCGAAAATAAGAAAATAGCTGTTATAGGCCCTATGGCAGATGCTTCGCACGATCAGTTGGGAACATGGATATTCGATGGAGATAAAAACTATACTGTAACTCCTATCGGCGCTCTGAAAAATGACTACAAGAATATCAACTATGTATATGAACCGGCATTAGCTTATTCGCGCGATAAGAATACGGCTAATTTTGAGAAAGCAAAACAAGCAGCGGCATCTGCAGATGTAGCAATTGTATTTTTAGGTGAAGAATCTATCTTATCGGGAGAAGCTCACTCATTGTCGAATATCAATCTGATAGGTGAACAATCTAATCTATTGAAGGCTGTAAAGAGTGCAGGTAAACCTGTGATATTGGTTATCATGGCAGGCAGACCGTTGACTATCGAGCGTGACCTTCCGTATGCTGATGCAGTACTCTATAATTTCCATCCGGGAACGATGGGTGGCCCTGCTATTTTCGATCTTATTTTCGGCAAAGCAAATCCTAGCGGTAAACTACCGGCCACATTTGTACGTGAAGTAGGACAGATACCAATGTATTACAATCATAACAATACAGGTCGTCCTGCACCCGAGAAAGTAATGACTTTAGATCAGATTGAGCAAGAGGCCGGTCAGACATCGCTTGGTAATACATCGTTCTATCTTGATTCCGGAAAAGATCCCTTATTCCCATTTGGATATGGATTATCATATAGTACATTCGAATATTCAGATCTCACATTATCATCTTCGTCTATCCCGATGAACGGAACAATAACAGCGAAAGTAACGCTTAAAAACACAAGTAATACAGATGGAACAGAAGTAGTTCAACTTTATATTCAAGATATCGTAGGATCACTCGTCCGCCCTGTAAAAGAACTGAAAGGCTTTCAACGTATAGCACTCAAGGCTGGGGAATCGAAAGTGGTCGAATTTAAAATTTCGACAGACGATCTTGCTTTTTATGGTCGTGATCTAAAGAAAAAGGCAGAAGCAGGCGATTTTAATATTTGGGTTGGAGGCAACAGCAATGCTAAATTAAAAAGCACTTTTTCTGTAACAGAATAATAAATAAGTATATAGCGAAGGTATAAGAGTTACCGTGAATGTAATTTTTATACCTTTAGCCTATAAAACACGCTTGAAGATAATTATAATGAAAACACGCTAAAATTATGAAGAAACTAATCTATTTATTCCTATTTCCCCTCCTGCTCTTAGGTTGTGGGTCGAAAGAACAAACTGAGCCACAACACGCCGAACGCTTTATCCGTGTAAATGGCCCCGACCTGATAAAACCGAATGGAGAGAAATTATTCATACAAGGCATTAATCTGGGTAACTGGCTCAATCCCGAAGGTTATATGTTCTTCTTTGGCGATGTGAGTTCGTACCGTGTGATCAACGAAGCATTCTGCGAAATGGTCGGTCCCGATTTCACAAATTGGTTCTGGAACGAGTTTAAGAAAAACTATATCACCGAAGATGATATAAAGTATATAAAACAAACGGGGATGAATTCGGTCAGAATTCCATTTCATTATAAGCTCTTTACCAATGAAGATTACATGGGCTTGGATTCTAACCAGAATGGCTTTGAACTGATAGATAATGCCATAGAATGGTGCCGTAAGCAAAACCTATACGTTATTCTGGATATGCACGATGCTCCCGGAGGACAAACAGGCGACAATATAGATGATAGCTACGGATACCCATGGCTAATGGAAAGTGAGCAGAGCAAAGAATTATTCTGCGATATATGGAAGAAAGTGGCAGAGCATTACAAGAACGATACAATAATACTAGGTTACGACTTGCTTAATGAGCCTATTGCACACTATTTTATGGAAGATTACGCACACCTGAACGACTCGCTAGAGCCTTTGTATAAAAGATGTGTAGATTCGATAAGAACTGTCGACAACAATCATATCGTATTGCTGGGCGGTGCTCAATGGAATGGTAATTTCACTGTCTTCAATGATTCTAAGTTCGACGATAAAATGATGTACACATGTCACCGCTACTGGTGCGATACATTACAAGCCAACATTCAGGATTTTGTAAATTTCAGAGATAGCGTGAACCTCCCCATGTATATGGGCGAAACAGGTGAAAATTCAGACGAATGGATTGCAGGATGGACTCGCCTGATGGAACGTAACAACATTGGATGGCACTATTGGCCATACAAAAAGATGGTACCAAAAAGCTGTATGGTAACGATCCCGACTCCCGAAAACTGGGATTTGATTGTTGAATACACTAAACAAGATAGAAGCAATTTTGCTAAAATAAGAAATGCCAGACCAAATCAGGAAAAAGTGAAGAAAGCAATGACTGATTTACTTGAAAATATGAAATTCAGTAATTGCACAAAAAATGAAGGTTACATTACTGCACTAGGGATGAAACCATGAAATAATAATTTGTTTTCTAGGTGCGCAAATTATTAAAAAGGTAAGGGGCTTTCCGTTAGAGGATAGTCCCTTATTTAGTGTATAAGTGATACAAAATTGATAATTATTCGTTAGCCGATAAAGCAAGCGGACCTCTTAAAGTATTATCTTTAAACCTCGAAAAATATAATGAGTTAAGATGAAACGTTTAGACAAGCAATATTACAACAAAGTAATCGAACCACTAAAGTTGGTAACGATTAATAACCTTTTTGCACGCTCGGTTGTTGAGCAGAAAGTGGAAGGCGAAATTTTTGTGGATAACATAAAAGACCCCAAAACATTTTATGTTATTCACCCCTATGGTATGTCGCTGCTATTTGGCAATTTCGATAATGAAACGTTTAATTCTGAATTTAAAGAATATGTACTGAATACCAATCACAATAGAAAAGGCGATGAATGGATGCAGGTATTTCCTACCGATTGGGAACAAGTACTTAAGGATTTGTTTAACGACATACCAAGCAATATTGTAGAATTTAACACACGAACTAATTTCAACCTCAACATAGACAAATATTTTGATACTAAGAGCATGCGGGAGAAAGCAGACCCTCTTGTTCGGATTGCACGAACAGATAAAGAAACTTGCGAAAGCATAAAAGGAACTGTTATTCCTCTTAAATTCTGGAATGGTTCGGCCGACTTCGTGGAGAATGGCGTCGGGTTTAGCTCATTCTATAACGGCGAGTTAGCCTCAACGGCATTTTCAGCTTTTATCCATGACAACAAATTGGAACTGGGCATTGAAACATCAGAAGAATTTAAGGGTAAAGGTCTGGCATATAAAACATGTTCTGCACTCATCGACTATTGTATAGAAAATAAACTCGAGCCTCTCTGGGCTTGCAGATCGGATAATACAGGTTCGTACAAATTAGCCGAAACTCTCGGTTTTGAAAAATCGATAGAAACAGCCTATTATAAATTGGGTGTAAAATAAATCATATAAAAAGAATGGAAGAAATATTTAGTGTATTCGACGAAGCTTACACTAAGATAGGCGTTGCGACAAGAGATGAAACGCATCGGATTGGCCTTTGGCACGAAACCTTTCATTGTTGGTTTTATTATCGGGATGGTTCTGATACTTATCTTTATTTTCAACAACGTTCGGATACCAAAAAAGACTACGCGGGGTTGTTCGATATTACTGCTGCCGGTCATCTGCTCTCGACAGAAAGCCTCTGCGATGGTGTACGTGAAGTTGAAGAGGAACTTGGTATTCGGGTAGATTACTCCGATCTCAAATATTTAGGTTATCTGCCAATCAGTATAACACTTCCCAATATTATCGACAACGAATTCACTAACATTTTTACTTTAGAGCGTAAATTCTCACCGCAGGATTTTACACTTCAGAAAGAAGAGGTTCAGGGTATTTACGAAGTTTCTGTATCGGAATTAGAAAAAGTAATGGCAAATGAGTACTATGAGGTTCAGGTAAATGGCTTCACGATAGTTGACAACAGCCATCAGCCTTCTACCAAGATGTTTAACCGTGCGAACCTATGTGCATTATGTCCTGAATATTATACTTTTCTGATTGAGCATTTCCGAGAATTAAGATAAAGAATATACCCATCGGATAGATTCATTAATAGAAAAAACGGTAATTTTATTGACGGAAATAAAATCACAACATTGAATTATGAAAGCACTTTTGATTATCGACATGCAAATAGGTAGTTTCAAACCTTACTCTATTCGCCATAATACGTTACAAAAAATCGAACAGATTAATTTGCTCTCCAGAAAGTTTCGTAGCGCAGGGTATCCTGTGATATATATCAAACACGATGGGACAAAAGAAGAATATCTTCTTCCACAAACCGAAGACTTTGAAATATTACCCGAATTAATACAAGAGCCTTCGGATATAGTTGTAGTAAAGGAAGCCAATGATGCCTTTTACAATACCGAATTACTGTCTACTCTTATCGGGAAAAACATCGATGAATTGTATTTCTGCGGATGTGCTACCGACTTTTGTGTCGATGCGACAATTAAAACTGCTCTGGTCAACGACTTTAAGATATATATTGCTTCCGACGCACACACTACGGCATCGCGCCCACAAGTAGATGCTCCGACAATAATAGAGTATTACAATTGGCTATGGAGCAATATGACTCCTACGAAACATAACATATCTGTATGCTCTACCCAAGACATTATCTCAAGTCTGGAGATATAGATAACAATTGCATCCGAAACTACCCAAAATAATTATAATATGATAGAACTAAGTATTCGTAAAGCAAATGACAATGATTTTAATGAGATTTTCGGATTACTAAAACAACTTTGCCCAAATTAAAAAAGTTCATAAGATGAAATCCACACTTCCTTATTTAGCCTTGCTTACTATTCTTTCAATCAATTCAGCAAAAGGACAAACTATTTATTCGCAAAGTTATGGCAGCAGTTTAAGCCCTGCCATTATATATGTACATGGAGGCCCAAGTTCAAATACGACATTATTTGAAGCGACCACAGCTCAGCGACTTGCCGAATTAGGGTTTTATGTTATAGCTTATGACCGAAGAGGGGAAGGGCGTTCTACGGATCCTGACGCAACATTTACTTTCGAAGAATCATCCAATGACCTTGTTGCTATTTATGAGAAATACAATATAGAACAGGCAAATATTCTAGCACATAGCTTTGGAGGAATAGTTGCTACATTCTTCGCAGAACAGCACCCGGAGAAAGTAAATTCGATCATCCTTGCAGGAGCTTTATTTTCGCAACAAGAAACCTATGACCACATATTGAATACCGTAGAGAAAATTTATCGTAAAAACGGCAATAAGCAGATGTTGAATAAAATTGAAGAAACCAGACAGCTACCCAAAAATACTGCCGAATACCGTGCAGCATGTTTCGATCTCGCTGATGGCTTTTTTGATATGCCGAAACCAACAAAAGAATCTATGAAATTACGAGAAGAATATCAGAAGAGTGATTTTTATAAAAGCAATATCAGAAATAGGAATGCTCCTGCAATATTTTTTCAGAATGAGACACTAAATAACGTTGATACAAAACCTATTCTCGAAAAATTGAAAACCCAAAACATTCACATATTTGCTATTTATGGAAAACAAGACAGAATTTTTTCGAAAAAGCAATTAGAAGATATGAAAGCGATTGCGGGTAAAGAAAACTTTACATTGATCGATAATTGCTCTCATTTTCTGTATGTTGATCAACAAGAACTTTTTCTCGAAACTATTTCCAAATATATGAAACAAAAATAAAACAAGTAGTTACCGTGTTTACAACTATTTGCGGCACAGCGTCTAACAATAAAATCAGAAAGCAAAATGGAAAAACCATTGATAAATAAAAAATATTTGCTCGAAAAATTTCCCGAAAAGGGCGGCTGGACTTACACCGAGATACCAGAAATTCCGATGGGCAAGGCATCTTTCGGGATGCTGAAAGTAAAAGGGAGTATTGATGGTTTTGAAATCAAAAAATATCATTTAATGCCATTTGGGAACGGCAAACTGTTTCTTCCTGTAAAAGCAGAGATACGAAAAAAGATAAAGAAACAGGCAGGCGATTATGTTCATGTGATTTTATATCCCGATAATGAACCGCTGGAAGTTCCCGAAGAACTACTATTGTGTCTGCGAGACGAGCCTGAAGCATTTCAGTTCTTTAATTCACTCAGCGAAGGCGAACAACACAATTACATCAAGTGGATATATTCTGCAAAAACAGACCAAACGAAAGTAGACAGAATAGCAAAAACACTTATCAGACTTTCCAAACGCCAAAAGTTTACAGACTGACAATAGAACAAGAATCAAGCCGACATAAATACTAAAATGAATTTATATATATCTGCGGTCTTAATTCGTCGGTTTGTATGAAGTGATTAAACCAACAATGGCAGGATGTAGATACAAATATACTATTTTATCAGAAAAGTTAATTTCTGTTTTGCTTTTTTGAATATCTTTATATTCTTAATTTTAAGGTTATAAATAGAACCCGAATGAAAAAGTCAATCACATATTTACCATCTACCAATCAGAGAGATTTGCACTATATTGTTGAAACCGTTTTACAGCGGTTGAAACAAACCGAGATGATAATACTTTTCGGCAGTTATGCCCGAAATGATTATGTGGTGTATGATGAGAAATATGAGTTTGGCAAAATACAGTTCTATGTAAGCGATTACGATATATTGGTCGTGACCAGTGGAGTTTCGGACGGAGTAGCAATTAAGGCCCTCGGTAATATAGAAGATTTGTACTACGACAGGGCAAAAGACCCCGATCGACAACCACCTGTTCAGTTTATCAGTGAGGATATGAAAAAGCTGAACAAGTATCTGAAAGAGGGTAGATATTTTTACACGCAGATCAAACAGGAAGGTGTAATATTATATGACAGTGGGAAATATAAATTAGCTCGCCGTCGTAAACTCAATTTTGAAGAAATCAAGCAACAGGCTCAAGAGTATTTTGATGATAAGTTTGATAGAGCTAATAGTTTCTTAAGAAGTGCAAATCATGACTATAATGATAAAGAATATAAAATGTGTTCTTTTCATCTTCATCAAGCCTGTGAAAATTATATATATGCTGTCCGTTTGGTTTTTACGTTAGAAAATCCGAAGCAACATAACTTATCGAAACTATTAAACTCCGTAAAGAAATATTCTCATGAGTTTATAAAAGTCTTTCCGCAAGATACTCCTGAAGAAAAACGCCTTTTCGAACTTGTCAAAGCTGCTTATGTAAATGGAAGATACGACCCTGATTTTGTGGTAACAAAAGAGGATATTGATGCGTTGGTTCCTAAAGTAGAATTACTTCGGGATATTACTAAAGATATTTGTGAGGAGAAGATCAAGGAATACGAGGAAGAAAACTAACATAGAATCATTCTTTAATAATGACTTAGATTCAAATAATAACCAGTCAAAAGTTCTTCTGATAAATTATAAATGAATTGCATATTTTGTAACTTGATTAAAAATGAAAAAAGTATTATTGTTATTAGCGGATGGATTTGAAACATTTGAAGCAAGTGTATTCATTGATGTTATAGGCTGGAATCTTGTTGAAGGAGATAACTCTACCGAATTA
>NZ_JAAKEM010000033.1:0-39648 GCF_011039195.1 Dysgonomonas sp. ZJ709 | reverse complement strand
AATATTTTTTCGTAATTTCGAGTGAAGTTGCTCATCATATTTAATCGTTTGTCAGACAATTAAATGTAATCATTTATTTGATAATGAGCAACTTCTTTTTTATTTCCCTAAATGCACCACGGGTTAATAATATAAATAATACATAATACAAAAAGAAAACCTACAAAGAAAAAACAATAAGATCTTTCTTTCATTTTCTGTTATGCTACGTTCTCTGTCATTCCGAACTGAGGGCCCCTCCTAACCTCCCCCAAGGGGAGGAATACAAAGAGAGTATACGAGAGCCCCTCCTTGGGAGGGGTTGGGGAGGCTGGGCAGATCCCTCTTTGCAGTTCGGAATGACAAAGAGTGATTACACATAACTCATAATCATTCGAAACACTCTCTCTACATTCCTCCCCTTGGGAGAGGTTAGGAGGGGCTTTCGTTTCGAAATGACAAAACAACGAAATAATTAATTCTGCCTTTATCTCGGCCACAGTAAATTTAAATGTTAAAAAACTCCATGAGAAAATATCGGATTTATCTATCAGTAAAAATCCAATCATAAGCACATGGAAAAAGCAGTCAATTACTCAGTTATCAAACTATCGGAAACCATAAAAAGTTATCCAACCTTCACCAAAAACACGAAAGGCTGGATCAGCTACGATCGCGACAATCTTCTGCCGCAACGTATTATCGAACTCAACAACGAGTCGGCTATCAACAAGGCTGTGATAGAAAATAAAGTAACTTATATCTGTGGAAGAGGAGTCAAAGATTCTGCGTATTACGGACAACCCAATCCATCGGACGACTGGGATGCGTTAATAGAAAAAACAGCAAAAGATTATGTCACCTTTGGCGGATTTTGTTTTCAGGTAATCCTCAACGAGAATGGTAAAACGGTAAGCATTTATCATACCGATTTCAGTAAAATACGGGTCGGACAAGTCAACGAATATGGAGCAAACCTGAGTTTCTTCTTGTCTAACGACTGGCGAAAGACCACAGGCAAGTATGCTCCCGTCGAAATAAGAGCATACGGTGCAGAAGAGATGGGCAAGGGTGTTCCTTATCTCTATTACTACAAAGACTATGAGCCGAGTCTCGATTATTATCCCATTCCACAATACTATTTGGCATTGAGCTATATAGAAGCAGATGGGTTGCTGGGCAAATTCTATCGTAACTCTATCAATAACGGTTTTGTTCCCTCAACTATTATTACCATGCCGAGTAATCCGGCTGATAGCGAAAAAGAACAGTTTCAGCACGATATAGAAAGTTCGTATGCCGGAACTAACGGGGCAAGCAGCATCGTTGTCTTATGGGGCGAAAGTCAGGAGATAAAACCTGTTGTGACATCGTATGTAGCAAGTAATAATGCCGATCTGTATAATAATGTAGATGAAATTATCTTCCAGAAAATTATATCGGCTCATCGCCTCACTTCGCCTACATTGGCAGGTCTGTCGGGATCGGGCAATCTGAGCGGGAATGCCAGCGAAATTGTCAATGCTTATATGTTATATAACAGTACTGTGATTCATAAACTACGACGTAAGATACTCGATACACTAAGCCAGTTCGTTATCAACAACGGATATGCGAAGTTAGAGATAGACGATCTGGATATAGTCGCTTCCCCAACTCCTCCAAAGGCAGCTCCCTTATCTCCCCAAGGGGGGATTTAATTCCTCTCTCTGTCATTCCGACCAGTTAGCCCCACCTAACCTCCCCCAAGGGGAGGAATGCAAAGAGGGTGTTTAGAATAATTATGAGTTGCAGCTACCTGCCGTCGCCCCTGTCATCCCGATCTGAAAGCCCCTCCTAACCTCCCCTGAGGGGAGGAATACAAAGAGAGTATACAAAGAGCCCCTCCTTGGGAGGGGTTGGGGAGGCTAAGATCCCTCCTTTCAGTTCGGGATGACAGAGACGAATAATAAAGTCCCCCTTGGGGAGATTAGGGGGCTCCTTGGGAGAGGGTGGCGAGGCTCCTGTGTTTCGGAATGACAATGAGAACGACAGATAGTGCAAAATTCAGAACTTATCTTTCATGATTAATCCATAATACTCTCTCTGATTCCTCCCTTGGGGGAGGTAAGGAGGGGCTCAAATTCAGCAAATATGAATACACCATTAATAAACGAAACGCTTTTCAAGCAACATTCTCCGGTGACGTACAATACCGATATCACCGAATTTGTGCCATATATCAGCATCGCACAAGAGCTACATATCGAACATGTGTTGGGCGAACCGCTGATGAATGAACTTCAAGCACAGATTACGGGCAACATACTCACGCCTCACAACAGCGACCTTATCTTGAAAATAGCTCCTGCACTGTCGTTCTATGCCGTCTATCAGGCATTGCCCTTTCATTGGGCGGCAATAGTAAACAAAGGGGTGACCGTTCGCGAGAGCGAAAATAGCAAGAGTGTAGATATTAGCGATATAGCACAGCTTCGCCGATGGATAAAAGACGATGCCGATGTGCTTAAAAACCAATTGATCGATTTCCTTTCGCGCAACAGTAGCGATTACCCATTGTGGCGACCAATAGACAGTGCTTGTGATACCTCGGCCAACAGCGGTTCGGCTAAAAAAGGTTTCGATAGTGGGTTTTATTTCGGAAAGAGGACTTGATCTCTTGTATTAGTTAAACGATTTCTTATTTTGAAAAAACACAAGCCGTGATGGTTTGTGTTTTTTTGTTATAGTAGCCACTACTCACGACCTACTAGACACAAGAAAGACACAGACTATGATAGCCTGTGTCTTTTATACCTAGCAATCTAACCTAATATCTTATTTGTTTTGCAATATAGTAAGTACGGTATAGTTGATCAGATTGTCTTTGCTGTCACGAGTTTCCGAACGTACTATTCCTGCACCATCGGCAAACCATTCTGCACCACTGTAAGTTGTAGTCTTCTTATCTTTATAGACATCGAATGTGAATGTTATTTTGGATGCATCGAAAGTCCCAGCCGGAGTTGTTATCTTTTCGTCTTTCTCATATTGGCGATTATAAACCGTTACTTTCATAAACTCACTTTTGTCTGTTTTTGAACGAACAGTAAATTCACCACCATTCATAGCAAAATTTCCATCGAAAGGCGAATCGGGATTAATGTTAGGATAATCCAAAAAATCACCAACCAGTTCTGTGTCTTCTCCCAAAAGATCCATTACATCGGGTGTCATATTTCTGTTTACCATACTCAAAAAGAAACTTTCGCCATCGCAGCGTGCTTCCAGATTTCCCAAGTCGATAACATTGTCTTTGGCATCAGTCATTACAAAGCCGATTTGCAGATCTTCTCCTGCAATGTATTCATGAGACGATTTAAGAATTCGATAAGTCATAGTGCTTAGCAGATTGTCTTTTGCATCATAACTTTTGCTGATAAGAATAGCTCCTTTGTTGGTAGGAAAGAACGACATACAATCATTTTGTGCTTTCACTAGAGCAGTAAATGCGAATACAGAGATAAAAAATAATAATAACTTCTTCGTGATATTAAACTAATTTAATTAAGCCTGTTGTTATAACAAAATATTATAGTAAATGTTTCGGTGCATTTCTTTGGTATGTTGTATATAACTCTTTTTATGTTAATTGTTTATGTGTTATTTTCCTCAACTGCTTTTCACTCTATAAGGAAGAGTAGGAATGAACCTAAGTTTCTTTTTGTTTCTTAAATACCTTATCTTTGTTTATATCCTTAAATATTTTCATTAAAATCGATACCTATGAAAAAGTCATTACAGATTGTACTTCCATTGATTTGTGTGTTAATTACCTCATCCTTCACCCATGTTACTAAAAAAGACAAATGGCAACTGGTTTGGGAAGAAGATTTTGATGGTGCTAATCTCGATACTTCCCGATGGAGCAGGATACCGAGAGGTACGGCAGACTGGCAAAACTATATGTCTTTTTCCGATTCGTGTTACGAAATGAGGGATGGCAATTTAGTTCTGAAAGGGATTGTTAACCCCGACCGACAATCGGATACAGTTCCTTACCTTACAGGTGGTGTGTGGACAAAAGACAAAGTAGGGTTTCGTTATGGGAGAATAGAGATCAAGGCTAAACTCGATGAGGCGACAGGTGCATGGCCCGCTATCTGGCTGTTGTCGCAAAATGTGCCATGGCCCAAAGGTGGAGAGATAGATGTTATGGAACATCTTAATTTCGACAGTATTGCTTATCAGACAGTGCATACGCATTTTACCTATACGCTTGGCGTAAAAGATCCTGCAAATGGTGGCACAAACAAATTGAATAGGAATGATTATAATGTATATGCCCTCGAAATGCACCCCGACAGCCTTGTGTTTTTTGTGAATGACAACCGCACGTTTGCTTATCCGCGTATCGAAACCGAGAAGGAGGGGCAATTTCCTTTCGACGACGAATTTTATTTGCTCATCGATATGCAATTGGGCGGAAGTTGGGTAGGAAAGGTAGACCCGAATCATTTGCCTGTAGAGATGAAAATAGATTGGGTAAAGTATTATGCGAAGGAGTGATTTGTTTTAATTTATCTATTTATAAAACAGTGTGTTGAGTGTTGTGTTTGTCAGAGATAAGTTAAAAGATTACTATTAACATTGTTATCAAATAAAAATCGCTTGTTTTGTATATATTTGCAGAAATAACCTAAAACTAAGAAATGGCAACAAAACTATGTCCTTATTGTAGAGAAACTATACAGGAAACGGCTCTTAAATGTCGTTTTTGTCACGAGTGGTTGAGCGAAAACGCAACACCAGCTCAGTCAATTATAGAACCTGTTATACAAAATTTAGAACCTACTGTGCAGGAGTTGGAACCTGTTATGGAGGATATCAAACCTATTGTACAAGAAGCAGAGCCTGCTGTGCAAGATGTAGAACCTACTGTGCAGAATATCGAAACTGTTACGCAGGATGCAGAGCCTGCTGTACGGAATGTGGAGCCTGAGCCTGTAATAGAAGAAGCGCCCGTGGCCGAAAAAATCATTACTGTTCCCCCGCCAATAGCATCTCAGGTTGAAGAAGCTGTATCAAGAAAGCGTATGCCTGTGTTTGTTGAAGAAGAGCATCTTCCTTTAGTAGTAAGACAGAATTATAAATTAGCAAAATTGGTATCACTATCGATTCCTTTTGCTATGTTATTAATTACAATTGGAGTTTACTCGTTGGATGCAGATAATTATTCCACGTTTGAAGGCTGGTCTATGTTATTCTTGGTTAGTCTTACTGTCGGTCTTACCGTTTGGTTGTTATACATGCTGAATAAACACTTGTTGAATTTTGATTTATACAATAATATAAGAGGTAATATATCGTGTTTAATATATGGTATGCCAACCTGTTTTCTGATATTTATGTTTATACTCGGTGAGTTAGTGAGTATAGATTCTACAATTCTGATCATAATTGTGCTCATTTTATATGCCGTACTATTAGTTACTCATGTTTTAACAGGATGGCGACTAGCACGGTTCGAGGGTGATTATGTAGGCGGAATTTCGGCCTTCGGCTACGCCCTGTTCTTATTGATGATTTTGTCTCCATTTTTTATTCCATTTGTAGTTCCGTTTTTTGCTTACAACATTTTTAAGAAAGCAGAAATATATGCCGAAACTTATGGGTATGAGGAAGGGGAAGATTATTAATTAGTTGCCTTTGAATATAATTATATAAGATAAAGAAGATCAATTAGCGCCGGGTGAGAGTCCGGCGCTTTTTTTATTGAACATAGAATAGTTTAAGCAAATAGCGAGACTGTAATACTCAAAGATGCCATAAGGGATTTTATTTGCTCATCGATATATAACTGAGTTGAAGTTGGGTAGGGTAGGTAGATTTATATTATTTGCCTATCGAAATGAAAATAAAATTCACTTGTTTTTTATATATTTGCAGAAATAAGCCAAAACTAAAGAATGTCAACAAAACTATGTCCTTACTGCGCAGAAACTATACAGGAAACGGCTCTTAAATGTCGTTTTTGTCATGAGTGGTTAGTCGGAAATACATCATCAGATCGGCCAATAATAGAAAATGCTGCACAAAATTTAGAGCCTAGGGTACAGAATGTCAAACCTCAGCAGGTAATAGAAGAAGCGCCTCAGATAGAAAAAACCGAATCAACGAAACGTATATCTGCTTTTGTTGAAGAAGAGCATCTTCCTTTAGTAGTAAGACAGAATTATAAATTAGCAAAATTGGTATCACTATCGATTCCTTTTGTTACATTATTAATGATAATAGGATTGTGCTGGCCGGAATATAGTGCAGAATACGATAGTGGGCTGATGCAGCTTTTTCCAGTTGCAATTGCTATTATTATGATCCTCACATGTTGGTTATTGTTTCTGGTGAATAAGCATTTGTTGAATTTTGATTTATATAACAATATTAGAGGTAACATATCATGTATAATTTATTGCATGCCAATATGTTTTCTGATTATTGTATCTTACTGGTTTTTTATAGAATATAGTCTTATTTCAACCATTACAACTGTTAGCTCGACAATATTGTATTTTGTATTATTGGTCGCTCATATTCTGGTAGGATGGCGACTAGCTCGATTCGAAGGTGATTATGTAGGCGGGCTTTCGGCTTTTGGGTATGCTCTATTCGTTTTAATATTCTTATTTCCCCTTATCCCTTTAGTTGTTTCGTTTTTTGTTTATAATATTTTTAAGAAAGCAGAATTATATGCCAAAACTTATGGGTGCGAAGAAGGAATAGATTATTAATTCTTTGCCTTTTAATATAATTATATAAGATAAAGAAGATCAATTAGCGCCGGGTGAGAGTCCGGCGCTTTTTTTATTGAAAACAGAATAGTTTATCTGTACAATAAAAAGGTGTATGAAGAAGTTTGAACTTAAAATCGATGGAGTGCTTAAAGCGAATAGCGAAACTGCAATACTTAAAGACACTATAAAGGAGCTGGATAATAATACAAAGAATACAATAGCTAATCAGAAAATATTGTTTCTTTCGGCCAGAGAATTAGAGACTACGATGGGGAAGATGGCTAGTGGAATAGAGAAAACATCTGTTAATACCGATAAAGTAAATAAGTTATTTAGTTCTAGCGCCAATATTATGGAGTCCTTTGGACTTAAAACCCGATTCTCGCAAAAACAACTTGGCGAGTTGGGGGTGATGATGGGTAACATTAACACTTTACACAAGGATAACAATAAAATTACAGAAAAGGCAATAAAAACTCAATCAGATTTATGGTCATTGCAATCAGATCAAAGTAAAGAGAGACGGAAAGGAGAGGCCGAAACTAATTTGTGGTATGATGTTTTCAAAAACAGAGCAGTTACACTTGTGAAAATGATTCCACAAGTGGGTCTTGCGATAGAAACATATAAAGAATTTATGCTTGTTTCGAAAGCGTTATTGAAAGAAACAGATGAGTATGTTTCGCAATTTGATAAAACAATTCATTATTCGGTAGAAGCTATGAATGCTCATAACAAAGAGTATATAAAACTTAAAGAACGTGAGATTCTGACAGCAGAGAAAAATAAATCAAAGTTGATGCAGATAATGTTGGACGAATCTATTGCATTAGACATAATTTATAAAGAAAGATTAAAATCCTTAGCTCAAAATAAACTAATTAATGATGAAACAATCTTTACTAGCCCTGTAATAAAAGATAATAAATTAAGAGAAGAAAATGCGCAGACAAATAAAAATTCTGATCAGCAAATTGCTAGGATTAAAGAACAAACTCGTGAAAAAATAGCAGCTGTGGGCGGAGTGGCTTCATCAGATATAGACGATACCACTTATGTTGCTAAAGGCAATGATGTAATAGTGGAAGGTTATGACAGACGAGTTGCTATAACTAAGAAATATCAGGAGGCAAATAAAAAGCTGACTAAGCAACAGCAGGAGGATATGAAAAATAGTATCAGGCAGTCCGTTGCTGATGAGGTAGATAGTGAAAATGCTAAGTCGGAAGAATTAGCGCAACTACGAGTAAAAGACGTTGAGTCGGTCAAAGCCGTTGCAGAAGAGAAGATCGAGATTGTTGCAGATGTAGTGGAAGCTACATCTGCCGGTAATGCTGCGATGGTTGAAAATACCAAGCAGAGTACTGAAAAACAAATTGACTCGTGGAAAGAGTTTCAAGCTAAAATGCAAGAGTACGTCAATAATATAATGACGGGAGTAAATGCGATATTTTCCGCAACAAATGCAATACTCGGCGATCAGTTGAATGAAGCGAAAGAGAAATATAACCAAATATCTGTACAATATAGTAAGGTTGTAGATGAGCGAAAGCAGAGTGACGAGAAAATTAAAGAACTGGAAGGGAATGCTCAAAATGCACGTGGCGAACAGAGTCTTGTTTTTCAAGAGCAAATCAATCAGGAGATGGCCAAAAATCAGCAATTGGCTCAACAAGAGAACGACTTAAGTAAAGCAAAGGAGAAGCAAGAGAAAGAGATTGCAAAGAAAGAAAAGCAAAAGAAAAAAACCGAATTATCTCAAAATATTATTCAGGGTGTTGCAAATACAGCATTAGGAGTAACAAAAGCATGGGGGTTGGGGCCAATTCTGGGTCCGATTCTCGCAGCGATAGTGGGAGCTGCGGGTGCAGTACAAGTTTCAGTTATGACCAAGCAGCTGGCTAAACTTGAAGACGGTGGGCTTCTACGAGGTAAGCGCCATTCGCAAGGCGGAATGCGCATAGAAGGCACAAATATCGAAGTAGAAGGTGGCGAGTATGTAGTGAATCGTGAATCCACAAATAAGAATCTGGGATTAGTTCGCTATATTAATTCGCAACGCAAGGAATTGACTCCCACGGATATTAATTCGTATTTCACAAAAGCCACACATGTGTATGAGCCGCCATTTCGTCGTATGTTTGAGGCTGGCGGCGAATTGCCTGCAATAAATAATACGGTAAATGTGGATAATGATGCCTTAGTAGATGCTATTAAATCTATCAAAATTTCTCCACGAGTTGCAGTATCAGATATTTTGCGTGTGCAGGACGAAATGACAAGTGTAGACGGCTGGGCTGGAGTGTGAAGTTGTTCGTAGGTTCGTCGGGCGAATTTCCGTGTGTTAATCTGTATATATAAAGATGGACTTCAATTTCTATCGGCAATTGTTAACGTTTGTTGAGATTTCGTGCCAATCACATATATAGTCTCGCACTGTCATTCTCACTGCCATTCACTCTGTCATTCCGAAACGGAAGCCCCTCCTAACCTCCCCCAAGGGGAGGAATGCAAAGAAGGTGTTTGGAATAATTATGAGTTATTAATGATAAGTCATGAGTTAATCACACTTTGTCATCCCGATACGCAGTGAGGGATCTACCTAGCCTCCCCAACCCCTCCCAAGGAGGGGCTTCCGCTTCAGGATGACAGAGAAGATTTTAAAACGCTCCTTAACATCATCAGTGCTTGCCGTATAAGATACGCTGTATCTGGGATTAGATGGGTGTATGTGTCTAATTATTAACAAGTTTAAACAACAATATTTCACCCAAAAAATCATAAATTCCTACAAAATAGATTATGAACTATTTTTATTCAATTATAAATCACTACTTTTGCACTCTCATTTATTAAATGACTACGCAAACTTCTTATTTATTATAATGAAAAGATATATTAAACACTATTTCTCATTGAAAACAGTATTGAGTACATTTACGATGGTGCTGGTCGCCATGATGTTAGTTTCGTCTTGTTCCTCATCCCGTTCTCGTTCGGTACGCCAAATGCGTGAAGCCAGAGGAATGAACACCCCTTACAAGATATCAAAATCGGATAAAGATGCCCTGACCAAAGAATTGTTCATGCAGTCTAAACGTGCTAATATCGAACTGCCACGCCAAGAAGGTATTAAGTTCGATCCTACCACAGGTGCAGCTGTCGTTTCGGAAGAGGTTACTTATGTAAACCCTGACAATCATCTTGATGAAGATTATAATCCTACAAAAGTAGGCACCGATACAGTCTATAAATTGACGGAAGTGGTTGTAACTGCCCGTTCGCGATTCACACCCGAACGTGACGGAAAAGTAAGCGTCGATTTTATGGTACGTGTACCCAAAGAACTTATTTCGAGCAAATGGCGTGTGACTCTTTCACCCAAATTGTTGCACAACGATTCTATCGTTTCATTGCAAGAAGTGGTATTGAAAGGACAAGAGTTTGCCGACAAGCAAAAGGCTGATCATGCAGCTTACGACAGTTATGTGAAATCGATCGTTGGCAAATCGGCTTACGATAGTGTATTTCTCGATCGTGCGAATATTACAAAAGATATTGCCAATCGCCAATCGTTTTACTACGATAAATACCATACTGAGTGGAGTCGCCAAATGGCCTACGAAAAATGGATGAGAGATCACGAAAAGCGTAACGAAACTTATATTATAAAAGAAGTGGGTGCGCGCGACAATCTTTATCACCAACATGCACGCGAGGCAAATGAGCAAGCTATGCGCGATCTGGCGTTGGGTAAAGATACAACAGGCATATTTGCAAGTTATATGAGCAAATATAATAAGAAGACAAAAGATCTTCCTGAAATATGGAAGTATAAAACAGAATTGAAATCTATTCCACGCGAATTTGAAGATATATACGAAAATGATCGTACACTGGCTGATATCACAAATGATATAATGACAGAAAACGATTCGGTACAGATTGCCAAACACCGTTATTTCTTCGACAAGATAGCCGAGAACGAAATAAAAGGTGCCCGTAAGGAAGATAAATATCTCGAACTTGTGCCATTCCCATACGAACAAGGTGTACGTGTCGATAGCATTGTAGTAGCAGGAAGAGACTTCTTGTACTACTATTCGCAAGACTATCCTGTAACAGTAGGCTTGAAACAGGTTCGTATCACTATGAGTGGGAAGGTGGATGCAATAGACCGCAGTTCGTATCATTTAGCTAAAAGCGATACGCTTGCCTATTTCGTATCATCGCTCTCTCAATTGGTCGACACAACACTTACTCATAAAGAGACTAAGCTATACCGTGATGTGTTTAACCGCATGACAGCTTATCTTAAATTTGCCGATAAAAAAACAACTTTCGATATCAACTATAAAGATAATAAAGCCGAACTGGCAAAGGTGATGGATACTTACCGCACATTTACCACCGAGGGTAAACTTGTAGTAGACAGCATCGAAATGACAGTCTCGAACTCATTGGATGGTACATTCGACGATAATGCCGAGCAAACAATGAAGCGTTCGCAATCGTTGAAAGAATATTTCGTAAAGACTTATCCTGAAATGAATGCCGAGACGATTATCAAAACTTACAATATGGGCGAAGACTGGAACACATTGGCTGCCAATATTCGCAAGAGAACTGATATTGTCAATAAAGACCGTATTTTGGAAATGCTGACTACGGCCGTTAATCCGGATGCAACCGAAGCCGATATAAAGAAAGAATTCCCTGCCGATTTCAAAATCATACGCGATTCCATCTATCCGTTACTAAATAAAGTGGACTTTGTATTCAATATGCATCGCCCGGGTATGGAAGATGCAATGACCGTCAATCGCGAAGAACGTTCGGGATATGCAGAAGGGCTTCAGTTGTTAGTCGACAGAGAATATTGGAAAGCAATAGAGATACTTGCAGACTATCCCGACTATAATACAGCACTTTGTCTGGCTGCAATGGGATATAATGCCAAATCGTACGATATTTTAAAAGGTCTTGCCCCGAATGGTAATACAGAATATATACTTGCACTGGTTTCGATGCGTTTAGGCAAAGACGAAGAGGCAATGCAACATTTACAACGCGCTGTCCAGCTCGATCCGTCGAAGGCATACCGCGTGGCACTCGATCCCGAGATAGCCGATTTTGTAAGGAAGAACAATCTGAAGTTGTAATCATACTTCTATAATACCTTTGAGAATTTGAGAGAACGAGTAATTCAATTACTCGTTCTCTTTAGTTATAAGCATAAATAAGCGTGTGTATGATATGAAGAGCGGGATAATAATCTGTGAAATTTTTAGAAAGGCTTATGCCGATCTCGTTTTCCTTCTGTTCCAAACCCAAAGAGTGGCTCTAGCATCGAAATGGCGGAGGCAAATACCTTAAGATATTAGGATGATCTCATTGTAATTATCTTTAAATATTCACTAAGTTTACTCTGAATTATTATGCTATGTATGTTTATAGATTTTATTTATATCTATATAGTTTAACTTGTTTTTGTTAATATAAAAGTGCATTGTGCGTATAAATATTGGTTATTTTGTGTAATTGATTAAATAATTATATTATTTGCTTGTATTATTAAAAGTAAAGCTTATATTTGCTCTTGATAAGGAGATGAAACGAGGAAGTTGGCAAATATTGATGTTTTGGATGCTAATATTTTGAAATTTACTTGTTTTAGATTTGGTTGTTTTTTATGTAATAAAAATGCCAAACATTCGACTTCCCAACCTGACTAACTTAAGTAACACTAACACTTAGAAAAACTTACTCTAAACACTACTCGACATTAATTTCCAAAAGCAGATGTTTATTTGCTTTTGGGAATTGTCATATATTTATCTTTCGTAATTCTAGCTGGTATTATTAAAATATTTACAAATAAAAAAGGTGTATTGGCTCGCAGTCTCATTTGTGAGCCTTTTTTGCCTCCTTAATCGTTGTATTCTGCTTTGTGCTGCTGTTTGTCCCTATTGAGTGGGTTTAACGCTATTTAAACTCTCTTTTTTTGTGGAGTCATGTTTTTTTATGATATTTGTATTTGTTTGATATTAATAGGATCACTCAACACAATTCAATAAAACTTCAGTTTTATCCATTATTATCTGCCTTATTTTGGGGGCTATAATAATGTATTCTGTTTGTCTTCCTTTCTTGTAGTCAAATAGGTCATTTTGTATATTTAGGATAAACAACACACTATGCGTCTTACAAAACTGTTTTTTATGGCATTATTGCTGTTGCCGGTAGCACTCAGTGCTCAGGTAACAATTGGTATTGATCGCGCTCCTCAAAAAGGCGCTTTGCTACAACTTCAAAACCTACCCGATGGAAATTCTACCAAGGGCTTGCTTATGCCGCGTGTAACAATAACAGATCTTACTAGCTTAGCCGATATAAATAAAGGTCAAGCGGTGCGCCCCGATCCTGCCGAGCATGTGGGGCTTGTGGTTTATAACCCTGTCGAGAGTAGGGGGATATGCCCCGGCTTATATGCTTGGATGGGTACTGAATGGCAATATTTGCAACCTGAAATCGAATATTTTGAAGATGTGCGTACGTTTGCCGATGGTGTAACGAAAGAGCGCATAAAATATCCTATCCGTACATTTGGGTCGGCAGGTACATGGATGTTGGCTAATCTTCGGGCTACTACCTATGCCGATAATCTGGGGGTGAATAAGCCTGCTGACGATTTAGTAACGCCTGGCACCGGTGGTGCTATTCCTAAATCTTATTACTATCCTGCACTCGATCCTAGTTTGTTGAATGCGGATAAATACCCCGAACTCGGATTAGTCTATACTTGGGCGGCAGCTACTAACGGTAAAGGAGGATTTGATGGCAAGCAAAATGCCCAGAATGAAGGAGAGTCCGCAGAGTCGACTAGTGGACCTAATCCCATTCCCGCCAATGTGGAGCAAGTGGGCAAGCAAGGTGTATGCCCCGAAGGCTGGCATTTGCCCAGCGACAAGGAATGGAACGATCTGGAAGAAGCCATAGCAAATGAACAAACAGGGCTCTATACGCGCAATGAATTTAAACCTACAGCTTGGGATGTTAGCTGGAGGCTGGTGCCTGACGTGGCTAGGAATACTGTTGACGGACACGGAAAAAGCATGAAGAATTATGATGTTAAATTGGGTTCTTACGCAGCATCAGGCGCTAGTAAGACTTTTTGTAACGGTGGCGGATTTAATCTTATGCTCTCGGGTTATGTGTCTGATACAGGCTCGTATGGTGGGAGTCTTGGTCGCGAAGGACGGATATGGTCGCATAGCGCGAGCTCTGGATCTTCTGTGTGGACGCGTATTTTAACATCCACTTCATCAGGAGTAAGTCGGGGTCGGGTTAATCGTGGTTATCATAGTGCTGTTCGCTGCAAAAGAAATTGATCTGTTTTCTTTTGAATTTTATTGTTGATAGTTAGTGGTGTCTGTTGCTTTTTAAGTATTTAAAATTCAGGTATTAATAGCTGTTGATCTCTATTAACAGAATTTGTATTGCGTCTTATTGTAACTTTGGTATTAAATTGATATTTTTGTAAAATATTTTATTATATAACGATATTTACAACAACGCACATCAGATAAACTACACGTATGATTTTGAAACATATTCGAAATATTTTCCTTCCAGTAGCAATTTTTGCTTTGGGCGTTTCATGCCTTAATGCCCAAATAACTATAGGCTCTACTTTGCCCCCTAATACGGGAGCTCTGCTCGATCTGAAAGAGTTTGCTCCCAATGCTCAGAATGCTACCTCTACCAAAGGTTTGCAATTACCTCGTGTTTTTCTAACCAGTCCCACTAGCCTCATGGATGTTCTCAAAGGAGAAAGTGAAATTGTCGATCCGCTTTTAGCTACCGGTTTATGGATATATAATGTCAATGAAACAAGTGCTATATGTCCCGGTGTATATCTCTGGGACGGTAGTCGATGGAATTCGATGATGCATACAGTGCTCGAGTCTTTCGACGATATTCGTACGAAGGCAGACGGCAGTATAGAGCATATTGTCTATCCGGCACGCACTTTTGGCACAGCAGGCACATGGATGCTCGAAAACTTAAGGGCAACCACCTATGCCGATAATCTGGGTGTGAATAAAGCTACAAATGATATACAGGTAACTAAACCGACTACATCTCTAACACTCAAAGCAGCATATTATCCTAACGCAGATAAAGCGCTATTTGACCAGAATCCCGGATATGGAATGTTATACACCTTTGCAGGTGCAACCAATGGTAAAACAAAAACAATTAATGAGGGAGAGTCAGGTGCAACTTCGGGCACACCCAATCCTATACCCGGCAATGTAGAGCAAGTGGGTGCGCAGGGGATTTGTCCCGATGGCTGGCATTTGCCCAGCGATAAGGAGTGGAACGATCTGGAGGAAGTTATAGCCAACGAACAAACCGGGCTATATACGATAGATAACTATAAATCGAATCCGTGGAATTCAGATGGTCAGGATTGGCGGTTGTTGAAAATGGTAAACAGGAATAGTGTTATAGGTCATGGGGCGAGTATGAAAACTGCTTTTGTAAAAGTAAATAATGATGCAGTAACCGGAAAGAGTGCTTCGTATTGCAACGGGGGCTTTAATATTCTAGTGATAGGTGTAGTTAATAATGCGGGCATTGGCGTGAGTTATGGGTCGATAGCTATTTTTTGGAGCAATAGCGCTAATGGTGATTCCGGTAATGCTATTGTACGTACTTTATCTCGTACGAGCTCTGGTGTTACCCGCACAAGTGGTAGTCGGGATTTTGGATATTCTGTCCGCTGTAAAAAAAATTGATTGATGTCTCTTGTTTTTAGTTCAAATTCCCCCTGTTTGTTTTTAATCATTATGTGTTTCCTCGTTAAATATAAATTCTTAGTAACCATTCTTAACTAATTGAACATTGATACGTGTCTGTGGCTAAATACTCGATAAAGTATTTTTATAGCGCAAATATGTATCAGATAATAAATTCTTACATGACCTTGACTAATATTCATATCTTTTTTCTTACAGTGGTATTAGCTGTTTTGACTGTCACGAGCCTCAACGCTCAGGTAACCATCGGATCTACTTTGGCTCCTAGTGGGGGAGCTATTCTCGATCTGAAAGAGTTTGCTCCCAATGCTCAGAATGCTACCTCTACCAAAGGTTTGCAATTGCCTCGTGTTTTTCTAACCAGCCCATCGACTCTTGCAGATGTTACCACAGGAGAAGGTGTACCTTCCTCGCCGGCTTCAGCTACCGGTTTGTGGATATACAATGTGAATGAAACAAATGCTATATGTCCCGGTGTATATGTCTGGAATGGTAGTCGATGGAGTTCGATGACGCATACGGCACTCGAATCTTTCGACGATATTCGTACGAAGGCAGACGGCAGTATAGAGCATATTGTCTATCCGGCACGCACTTTTGGCACAGCAGGCACATGGATGCTCGAAAACTTAAGGGCAACTACCTATGCCGATAATCTGGGTGTGAATAAAGCTGTAAATGATATAAAGTTAGCTATGTTCAGTTCAAATAATTATACTAAGAGTGTATATTACCCTAATGCAGATAAGGCGATATTTGATGAGAATCCCAGCTTTGGGCTACTATATTCATTTGTCGGGGCAACTAATGGTAAAACAAAAACAATTAATGAGTCAGAATCAGATATTAATACGGGTCTTGCCAATCCTATACCCGGTAATGTGGAGCAAGTTGGTGTGCAAGGTATCTGCCCCGACGGCTGGCATTTGCCCAGCGATAAAGAGTGGAACGATCTGGAAGAAGTTATAGCCAACGAACAAACGGGGCTATATACGATAGATAACTTCAAACCGAACAAGTGGAATTCGGATGGTAAGGATTGGCGGTTAATAATGTCGTTTGATAGGAATGCTACCAACGGGCACGGTAAAAGTATGAAATCGGCTTTTGTAAAAGTAAATAATCTACCAATAAGCGGAATGAGCGCTTCGTATTGCGATGGAGGTTTTAATATTTTATTAGTAGGTGTCATTAGTTCTTCGGGTGCATCAAGTTTTGGTACATCTGCAGTTTATTGGTCTAGCAGTAACTCCGATGCAGCTTATGCAATGGTACGCACCATAAGGAGCTCCGATGGTGTTAATCGTACTCAAGGTCTCAGAAGCTATGGATATTCTGTTCGCTGCAAAAAGAACTGATTTGTTTGTTTTTTTGAGCTACTATATTTGTGATAAATTTGGTAACTCGGCTGTTTTGTTAAGTTCTTAAGTCATTCTCAATCAGACAGTGATAGCTGTTGAGCTTTTTTGCCGATATTTTTTAAATTTCATTTGCATTTGTGAATAAATATTAAAAATATTTATATCTTTACCGAGAATTTTTTGATAAAAATGCTCAGTATTTAACGCAGAACTACAAACTAACTTTACTAAACACAGCTAATTATGATGCAGAAGCATATTCGTGTCTTTTCGTTTATGGTAGTATTGTCTACTTTTACGAATGTGAGCCTTAGTGCTCAGGTAACTATCGGATCTAATTTACCTCCTAAAGCAGGTACTCTCCTCGACCTGAATGAATTTTCTTCCGATGCCCAGAATGCCAACTCAACTAGAGGTTTGCAATTACCTCGTGTTTCGCTTACAGATCTTAATAGTCTGACCGACATAGCCGGTGGCGGAAGTGCCCTTCTCGACGCGGAATCTCTTACCGGTTTGTGGGTGTACAATGCTAAAGAATCTTCTGATATATGCCCCGGGTTGCATGTCTGGAGTGGTAGTCAATGGACTTCGTTGATGCCGAGTGTTGTAGAATATTTCGAAGACGTCCGTACGAAGGCAAATGGCAGTACAGAGCGTATTGTTTATCCGGCACGCACATTTGGCAAGGCTGGAACATGGATGCTCGAAAACCTTCGGGCAACTACTTACGCCGACAATCTGGGTGTAAATAAAGCGACAAATGATATTCAGATAACTGTGCCGACTTCGTCTACTACCCTCAAGGCAGCGTATTACCCTAATATAGACAAGGCAACATTCGATCAGAATCCCAGATATGGCATGCTATATACATTTGCTGCAGCAACTAATGGTAAGACAACAGTGGTAAATGAGGGAGAATCGAGTGGTGTTTCGGGTACAGCCAATCCTATACCCGGCAATGTGGAGCAGGTAGGAGCGCAGGGTATCTGTCCCGAGGGTTGGCATGTACCTAGTGATAAAGAGTGGAGCGATCTGGAAGAAGTTATAGCTAACGAGCAGACCGGACTCTATACTGTAGAAAAATATAAGCCGACTATGTGGAATTCGGATGGTCAAAATTGGCGTTTGGTATTAGGAGACACCCGTAATACCACTAATGGGCATGGGGCGAGTATGAAAACAGCCTTTGTAAAGGTGAATAATGAGGCAACGACCGGAAAGAGTGCTTCATATTGCCGCGGAGGTTTAAATCTTTTGGTGGTTGGTGTAATTAACGATTCGGGAAAAGCCATTGCTTATGGCGGATCGACTAATCTTTGGACTAATAGTGCTTTTGGCGATTCGGGTAATGCCTATGTACGTGGCTTTGCTCGCACAACCTCTGGCGTTACTCGTATACAAGGTTCCAGAAGCTATGGATATGCTGTCCGCTGCAAAAAGAACTGATTGAAAGCCTTTATGGAAAAAGATTAACTTGATAATAGTTGTCTAAATAAGAGGTGTGTATATTTCTCTTAGTTATTAAATAAATATTATTATGTGTTTTATTATTTTAAAAATATATTTTATATTTGTATCCGTTTAAGAGTATTTGGTGATTTTAAAGCTGTTGATTCCTCTTTGTTTGTGGATAAACGTGTTTCTTTACCGATTACTTTTAAGAGTGTTTTTATTCGATCGTTTTATGCATAGAGATTGGTAATTATACTCAGGACTTCCGACCTTGTTATTTAACAACACATTCTGAAAAATTCAACAATAATAATATTCAGAAGCAAGTATTTCTTTGTTTTTGGATATTATTATGTGTTTTCCTTTCCTTTTTTATTTGAAATAAAATTCTTGTAAACACATATTAATGTGTCTGCCGGTCTGGGTTTTCAAAATAAAAAAGTTATATTTGGAACTAATTTTGACCGGTAATTATGAAAAAGTTTCTTTACCTTATCTATCAATGGGTTGTCTTCGTACCCCTGTTGATACTATCTACTACATGGTGTACACTTACTATTATAATAGGTTCTACACTGGGTAATAATAAATTCTGGGGATATTATCCCGGAGTGATTTGGGGGCGCTTTGTGTGTATAAGTGCTTTGCTAAGAATCAAAGTAAAAAGAAATCCCTTACTCGACAGAAATCAATCATATGTCTTCGTAGCCAATCACCAAGGGGCTTTCGATATATTTCTCGTATATGGCTATTTAGGACATAATTTTAAATGGCTGATGAAACAAAGTTTGCGCAAAATGCCTTTAGTTGGTCTGGCCTCGAAAAAAGCAGGGCACGTATTTGTAGATCAATCCAGCCGCAAAGGTATTGTCGAAACAATGCGTAATACGCGCAATACACTTCGTGATGGTATGTCGACAGTTGTATTCCCCGAAGGACACCGCTCGCCCGACGGAAAGATGGCTGAGTTTAAAAAAGGTGCATTCCAGACCGCATTGAGTCTCAAACTACCCATTGTTCCTGTCACTATCGATGGCGCATATAAAGTATTACCTATTCATTCGTGGAAAATGAATCCTGCAGCTATATCTTTAACTTTTCACGATCCTATCGAAACGAAGGGATTGACGAACGACGATCTGCCTGAACTTATAAAAAATGTATATACCATAATAGAGTCTGCGCTTCCCGAAGAAAACAGATAATATTATCACCGGGGATGCTGTTCGCATTCATCGACCTGAAACCAAATTTTACAACCAAGCTTAATTTATTTTGAAAAGACTACTTCTTACGGGCTTACTTTGCCTTGTTACAATCTTTATGTCAGCTCAGGAGCAGACATATTATGAGTCAAGATCTCTCCCTCATCTTTGGCTCACATCGAATTGACTAACGTTATTTATAGGGGTTTTACAATCGGCATAACACTCTCGATAGGTACCTCGAAATACTATGTTGGTATATTTAACTAAGACTTATACACAAATTTATTTTATAATAGAATTCACTAAATTTTTATGAGAAATTATTATTTTATCCTTTGCATTTTATTCTTAACCGCATGCGACCAACCAGCGTCGGAGGCTTCTAAAGTATTCTGGGTCGATAATCCTACTAATGCAGCGATCGATATTACTATCGATGATCAGCTATATACTATTCCTGCCAATTCGGGTATAAATGCCGATTTGCTTGCCGGACAGCATCAGTTGACATACAACAATCAGTCGATCAGGTTTTTTGTTAAGCCAAACGAACAGGCTTGTGTTATCAACCCTACATTGAATAATTATATATTTTATACAGAAATATATAGAGAAATAGGTAAAGCCGAGGAAGCGAATGCTGAATATGAAAAGCTAAAGACGGCCTATCTTCGCGAATTTGTGTTGCAGACTGGCGATACAATACTGGTTCCCTTTCGTGTGACCAACGATTTGTTTATAGAACAATACGAATACTATTGGCATCTGAATGTAGTGGAGTCTTATAAGGAGCATGTAACAATAAGAACAGACAAGAACTATAATCTGACTACTGCACCACAATCTAAGCTATTCAGAGAGAACGATTTTTTCGAGTATATCGGTCGTGAAAATCTGCCTGAAGGCTTTGTGTTTACTCCAAGTAATCAGAATCTTAGCGATCTGTCTCCTTATATATTTATTTCGGACAATACCGTTTGCGATTGCGAACCGGCCAATGGGGCGATAGAGGCTTATCGTGCCCGATTCGATTCGTTGTTGATGACCGATGCTGTCAATTATAGAACGGCATTTGACGATTTTCGACGTGTTGATTTTTTGAGTAATCTGGAAAAAGAGTGTAGTCCTCGCTATAATAAAACGATCGAAAATAATAATTTTGATAGCCTGATGGTTGCAATAGGTAAGCGGAAAGAAGAATTGGGTATGAAAAACGCAATTATAATTAAGTAACTATTATAATAGTTTAAACTACTTCCGTAAAATTCATTAAGAGCACTTAGGCTCTTAAATCATAAAAAAAAGGAAATTTCCGCTGAGGGGATTTCCTTTTTTTTAGATACTTATTTTTTATAGTTGAGCCTTTTCATCGCTTAATTATCCGCTTCGTAGATTAAACTGATGAGATAAAAGATAATTGTTTCATTAAACTTGTCATCCCGAATCGTAGTGAGGGATCTTGAATAGACTTTGCTGTAAAGGGAATTGATCCCTCACTATGTTTCGGTATGACAAAGACGGTTTTTAAATCTCTCCCCAAGGGAGGAGGCTGGTTGGTGATTTTCCCCCTAAGTATGTTAAGCAGAATAGATAGTATATAATACTTATGCCGAACTCCTATTATTCAATAATTCTCCTCAAACAATTTTTTCATATCCCTTTTCATTATCCAATGGAAGAAGACGACAGGTATATCACCTCGTGCTCCATCCTGAATAACAGTATAATATACAGCATTGTCTTCTATCAGGAATATCATTGTGGTTTCACATCCCGGATGGAAACGTCTTGGTCGATTTACTATGACGTGATTGTCAGCATGTGTGCATGAGATAAATGATTTGCTCTCAGCATATCTCAGTAGAATATTCATACAGTCTTCTTTCTTATACTTGGTTCTTATTTTCCATAAGTTTTCTTCGGTTAGCAGCCTGTATATCATGTAGATTGATAGAATGATAACACATACAGATAATACTTTCATCGCTTTCTCCGCATTCGGATATAGATTTTCTGTCTGCGGGAAAATCAGAATGATCATCAGGATCATAAAGCTAAAGAGCCAGAGATTGGAGTATTTCTCCTTCTTAGAACGCTTTTTGCTGAAAGTCAGTTTGCGGTTCTTCATGCTTTCATAGATTTCCAATCTATCCAAGTCTCTCATTTGTTCGGATTCTTTTGGTATAATTCAGTATCGATTGTCGTCGAATTTCTGCGAAATAGTTTTCTCATATCCCATCTCATCACCCAATAGAAAATCATCGAAGGAGCATTGATCCTCGTTCCATCCTGTATCACTGTATAGTACACTATATTATCTTCAATGAAGAATATCATTGTTTTCATATATGCACCTTGAAATATTCTGTATCTGTTTACTATTAGCTTATTATGTGTTTTAGAATGTACGAAAAAGCCTTCATTATCAGCATATTCGAGCAGTATCTCAATGATTTCGGCTTTTTTGTATTCTGTTTGTCTGACACAGAGATGCTCATCTGCTATAACACGATAGATAATGTAGATATTGCATAAAATAATAATAGGAATAATTACTGACATGACAAACAGATCATTAGGCGATTTAGGATCGAGCGATGTGAATAGTATGATTGTCGGGAAAATCCATGCTAAGCAGAAAATCAATAAAGTAAATGCGTCCGCATAATCGTACCACCTTTTACTGTAAACAAGCTTCCGCTCTCTGATACTCTCCTTTACATTTAATCCTCTTAAGTTTCTCATATTCATGGCAAATATAATCATTACCAAAATACGTTTATTATTTCACAAAAATAAATCTTAAAAATCCCCATTTTATTTCTTTAGCGTGATCTATAATAAATAACTTCGTTTATTCAATTTTGAATTCTTAAATAGTATATTCTAAATTACTATATTTGTATGAGAATTGACAGCATTCTGAATGTTATATAATAAAGCAAGTTATGAGTGTACAGAAACAACATCTAGTAATAAAAAATATAGGTCCGATAAGAGACGTTGATATCCATCTTACAAAAATTAACGTAATTATAGGACCGCAAAGTAGTGGGAAAAGTACAATCGATAAGATTGCTTGCTATTGTTCGTGGGTAGAAAAACGTGTTTGTAGATTGCAATCTTTCGACTTTTTTTTAGAGGATGGGGCATTTGCAAAAGAGTTGGTTCGTTTTCATAAACTCGATGGATACCTGAGAGAAGATAGCCGTATAGAATACGAAAGTGATTTTATTAAGATTGCTTATCTACATTCAACCGGAAAACCGACAATGGAATGGGGAGTGAAAAGATATGAATTTAAGCGACCTAAAATCTCTTACATTCCATCAGAACGTAATATGGTAGCAGCAATTTCTAATTGGTTTGAAGTGAAATTTGACGATAATAATATTTTGAGTTTTATGGCCGATTGGGATAATGCTCGTAAAATATATAGTAAGGAAAGCCCAATTGAAATTTTAAATTTAGATGCAAAATATTACTATGATGCTTCTTCTAAATCTGATTGGGTAATTGTTGGTAATTGTGTTTCCTCTATTGAAAAAGAAAATAGAGAGGAAATTATATTAGAGTTAACAAATACATCCAGTGGTTTGCAGTCATTGATACCATTGTATGTACTTATTGATTTTTGTATAAATGGAATATATAAGTATGAGAAAAGTAGTGTGGAAACTCTAAGTGAGGATGATAAACTTAATTTAGAATTACTCAAGTATAAATTGAATGTAAATACCGCAGAAGAAATTCTATCGACTATTAATCATATTCGAAAAGCTTTGGAAAATGAAGATGTTAATGATGAGTCAGTTAAAAAGATCTTAGAATATTCAAGTTTGAAAAATAATTTCATTTCAAATAATTTTACAAAAATCTATCTCGAAGAACCCGAAGCCAATCTATTCCCATCTACTCAACGAGATTTGATATACTCGTTATTACAGACTATTAAAAAGAGGGAAGCGGATAGTATAATGATAACAACTCATAGCCCATATATACTATATGCATTGAATAACTGTATGAAGGGTTATAGTGTTAAAGATAAGGTCCCTAAGGAGGAGATCGGTAATTTTAAGAGCTATAATGCATGGACCGATCCGAAAGATATCTCGGTATGGGAAATAGATTATAATAATGGGACTTTGAAATCGATAAAGAATGAAGAGAGGGGAACTATTGGAGCTCACTATTTCAATAGAGTAATGAAAGAAACGATGGATGAATATTATGATCTGCTAAATTATTAATCTGAATGAAGGAGAAAATAGAGGGATTAAGGTCTTCTGATAAGCATGTTTTTAAAACTCTGTCGAGTGAATGTATATATGTTGCAGATTACGCAGATCAACCAGAAAAAAGGAAAGGAGTAGAGTTTTCAGATAAAGCTTTTACTGATATAAACTTTGTTCAAATAGCTAATAAAAATAAGATTGAAGTATACTGTGATGCTTTTCGCGAACATGCTTTTCAGAAAAAGAAAGGATCACATTGGAAGCAATGTGAATGTGCTTTATTTTCGACCACCTGCGAAGAGAGTGATTGGAGGCTTTTTATAGAAACAAAATATGCAAAAAGTAAGCATGCTGCCTTCCGAGAAGGTAACCCCAGCCATCCCCAAAAAGCAATAGCACAAATAAATGAAACAGTTCAGTTTTTTAGGGATAAAAAACTTCTTTCGACTGATAAGAAAATACATGCTATAATTGCTTTTCCGAATATATTGGAAGATTTTAGTGCTGCTTTTGAACAAGATGATGAATTGAGAGAGAAGTTAGAGGAAGCTAATGATAATAACATAGTTATACGTCCTAGCAACTACGCAACAATAGATTCGAATGCAATAATTCATCTTAGATAGATAATTAATAATATAACAAACGAATTATAAACATTTTAAGAAGCTTGCTCCCAGCAAGCTTCTTTTTTTATTGCCATTTTTACAAAAATAAATCTTAAAAATCCCCATTTTATTTCTTCCCAATTATCTATAAGTACAAATCAAGAAGAAACAAGATGAATATACCAGTTTACAACTGCCTGATAGAAGATGCAGACGATATTACAGGCGTTTATGCAATCTCTTTTGTAGATTGTCCGGCTAACGAAGTCGATTTCGTTGCACTTAATAAGCAAGCAAACGAGATTCTGCTCAATCGCGACAATCACAAACAAATACTGACAGGAGCAGTACTCAAACCAGAGCAACTCATCTTTCGCAATTCGCCCCAACTAGGTGATTATTACATCCGCTTCTCGGCCGGGCAAATAGAAAAGATTGCCCACAAAATGATGCGTACAGGTATCGCACTGCATAATACCACTCATCAGCATCAGACACCCTTAGATGGTAACTACCTCACCGAATTGTGGATTGTAGAAGACCCCGATACAGATAAATCGAAAGCATTAGGATTTGAAAACCTTCCCAAAGGGACATTGATGTGTAGCTACAAGGTCGAGGACAACGAATACTGGACACGTGAAGTGATGACCGGCAATGTCAAAGGATTCTCTTTGGAAGGCTTTTTCAATCAGCAAATAGAAATACATAAACCAGAAAAACAATTAAATCAAAAGTGTGTAAAAATGAATGACAGAAGAAAAAAACAGACACTTCTAGGTAAAATTGCACGCATGCTGTTCGATGTTCAGACTGTGCAGAAAGCTGATGCGACAACTAGTGGTGAGCCGTTTGTAGTCTTTGTACTCGCAGATGCAAAGGAAGTCTATATCGATCAGGACGGATTTGCGACACTCGATGAAGAGCAGATGCCTGCCGGCGAACACAATCTGGCGGATGGTAATATACTCGTGATCGACGAACAAGGGCAGTTTGTAGAAACCCGTGAGCCGTCGGAGAAAAACACAAATCCCGAGCAAGCCACACCTCCACAAACTTTGGGAAAACCTACAGGGCACAAGTTAGAAGATTTCGACCCGAAAACAATAGAGGCTCTCAAAGCTAAGATTGCCGAAATGCAATCGACTATCGATCAGTTGAGCAAGGCACTTACGGATGCACAGGGAATACTCGAAAATACGAAAAGACAAGTAGAAGAAATGCGCCGCAAAACGCCCTCTGCACAACCATTGGTGCAACGCATGTCTTTTGCCTGCAATGTAGAAAGTATGACCACCGCCGAGCGTATGGCTGTGGCTCTCAACCAAACTATAAGCAGAAAGAAATAACCGCCCCACCTAACCTCCCCAAGGGGAGGAATACAAAGAAGGTACAGCTTTTAGTCGATAACTTATTTACAATTTAATTTACAAATCATAATTATATAATACTCTCTCTGAATACCTCCCCTTGGGGAGGACAGGAGGGGCTAAATTTAAACAATATGGCAAATATCTACGACATCTCATCATTGACTTACCAACCCTCGTCTAACATGGACTGGTTTACAAAAGCCATCTTTGGTGGGAAGCTTATCGAAAAAGGAAAAATAACTCCTATCGTAGGAGTGAAAGATAGTACTCGACTCAATCTTATCGATCTGGCAGGAAATATCCTTCAGGCTGATGCCCGCGACTGCGCATGGACACCGCAGCAAATAGCCAAGCTAAGCGAGAAAGAATTGAAAGTGAAAACATATAAAATCAATCTGGAACAATGTATTGACGACCTAGAGCGCAAACGCACTATCTGGATGTTAAGCCCCGGAGCCAAGAATCAGGAATTGCCCGACACACTGGAAGATGCTACAATGCAACTTTTGGCCAACGAACTAAGTAGCGAAATCGAAACAAAAATCTTCAAGGGTGATAGCTCTGCGGATGCAAATGATTTTGATGGCGTTATCAAAGTGCTGACCGACAGTACTCAGGCTGTTAAACTGACAGGCGTTGCCCTGACAAAGGAAAACGTACTGGACGAAATAGCTAAAGTATTTGCTGCACTGCCCGAAGACGTATTGGCTATCGGTATGCAGGAGGGAACATTGAACATCTATGTGTCGTATGCAACAATCCTTAAAGTTAAAATGGCTCTGGGTGGCATCTATGGCAGCAATGTGATGGTGAGTCCGAACTTTACGGTAGAAGGCGATGTGGTTCGCTATATGGGTGTCGAAATCGTTCCTGTGAAAGGGTTAGACGAAACTGACATGGTAGCGGCCGATGCCAAAAATTTCCTTATCGGAACCGATTTGGTTCGCGACTTGGAAGAAATCCGCCTCGGACAATTCCCTGCTCCTAACGACAATAAGATCTTTATAGACGGTCGTTTGCGCCTGGGCTTCGTCATTCCTTTCGAAGATGAAGTAGTATACTATTCTGTTAACAATTAATAGTTAACATATATTCTCTCTGTCATTTCGAACGTGTGTGAGAAATCTTGTTCCGATTCGGAATGACAAATGAGAAGTATTTAATTCAGTATCAATTATTCGTTTAATAAAAAAACAAAGATTATGGAAGCAAACTGTTCAGGAGTATCAAAATCGACAAGTTGCAGAGGAACAAATGTGTATGTTAATTGCTGTTGCCCCGATGATGGAGATGGAGGCGGTCAAAGTGGATTCAAAGGGACAAATGTATATGTAGATTCTAAGAATGAAAGCGCAACAGCCGATGGAACGATAAACAACCCGTTCAAAACAGTTCTGGATGCATTTAAGTATGTCGATTCGAGTGATGAGAATTATATTATCCATATAATAAGTATGGAGTGGGAGGAACGTGTAATCGACTATGAATTAAAAAGTAAAGGTCATTTAGGTGTCGTTGGTTCAGGTCCTTATTGTATAAATCAGAATATCTATAGCTTCGAATCACTATCCCTGAGAGTAAGTGGCGAAAGTTATTTATTTCTAGGAGACATGTCGATAGATACCTTAAATGTATATGGCGCAGAAGGGGCGATGTTAGATAACTTACTATCTGCAAATGTCAATATGTACGATATCCGTAACCGAATTTTTATAAATAATTGTAGGTCTTATTTTAATCCATGCTCTCTTGCTCTGCGTTTCGAGAAGGAAATGAGTTTAATGGCTAATTTGGATATTACAAATTCATCAATAAGCCTTCTAATCAATAATGCTGTTTATTATGGGCGAATGCATCATTGTTATGTTTCTTCGATATCTACAACTTTACCCGAAGGTGCAAATAATTCTTATCCGTTAATCCAGTTAGAGACGCATGGTTGTACTATTGGATACATAGACAACGGGCAAGCTATGGAAAGCTCATATTTTAATTTGGGAGCTACCTCTGTGAATTTCATTACTGAAATATCTGAAGATATGCCGAAAGTGAATATTCATAGTAGCGGTTTTTATACCGAGACTGCGTTTGCTCCGATCAACTATTCTCCCGAAAGCAGATCGTTGACAGCCAATCTCGAAGCAATAGACAAAAAACTGGGCGAACTCCAGGCAGGTCTGGGCGCATAATTATCAAAACATTTTTTTTAACTTATCATTTATAATTCATAGTTACTATGGCAGGGTGTAAATTGACCTCTAATATAACAAAAACGAATTGTCAGTATTCGATAGCCGGTGTAAAAGCCGTCTATCTTTTCAACTACGATTCCAAGCATACATATACTATCGGTGCCGATGGGGTAATCAGTGCAATAACCTTATCAGGAAGCGATAAAGCTTACAAAATCGACTTTATCAACAATACAGCTTCATTCTCCGACGAGTTGGCACAGAATGGCAATGGCGGCAAATACCGCACGCATACATTGAATTTCTCGTTGAGCGAATACGACTACAATATGCTTAATCAGGGCGATGCACTTAGCCTAGGTACATTCACGGCGGTGGTTGTCGACAAGTCGGGGCGAGTAGTGATGCTTGGCAGAAACAATGGACTGAACGCAACAGCATTCAACTATGCTTCGGGAGCAGCCGATGCCGATGCTAACGGATGGACGGTGACTCTGGCAGGGACAGAAAAAGAAATAGCCCGTCTCTTAGAAAGCGAGAGTGTGATTGCGGCAGTTGCCGACGAAACGATTGTAACACCGTAATCTCGGTCGATACATTAACTAATTAGTGAATGAGCAAATGACGGATTTACATCATCGCATTTGCTCATTCCTATATTATCATAACTAACATATGAGTTACAAATTAGTACAAAATATAAAACATACAGATGCTTATAATTCGGGAGGGATCACATCTCTTCATCTGTTGGATATAAAAGGCTTCGAGCATTATATATACAAAGATGACAAGCAGTTCGACGAATGTTTTGTCGATAGTATAGTCGTTTCTCTGCCCTATTCGCGGTTGGATACTGTACACGAAAGCAACTTTGCAGAGACTCACGAGAACGGCGTGTATAAGCAAACGCTTACTACATTCGTCCGTACACTCGAAGGGACTAAACTCTCTAATATTCTGCTGGCTAGTGTGAATAGATACCTTGTCGTGTTCAAGACATCGCAGGGCAAAGGATATACTTTCGGTTCGGATGGTGGCGCTTCTTTATCGTTTACACAGCAAACAGGGCAATTGGGCGAAGCAGCCGGATATACTATCACGATAAGCAAAAACTCTGTTTATCCACTGTTCGAGATAGATGCAGATAAATTCGATAGCGATGTGGAATGGATACTCGAACACGGCTGGTGGAACGATAGTGGCGTATGGATGAGGAATGGTATCTGGCAAACGACAAACAGTTAGCCTTTTCCAACCTTCCCAGTTAGCCCCCTAATCCCCCTAAGGGGGACTTTTGGCTGACGCAAGTTATCATTAAAACAATACAATACTCTTTCTTAATGGCGACGATTCTGTCTCCTCCCCTTGGGGGAGGTCGGGAGGGGCTGCTGGAACTGTTAAGGAGGAACTAACATAACGAATATGCTCTTAAATATAAATCTGAAAGATGTAGAATTAGGCGATTCGGGCGAAGTGGCACGCGATACGATCAACGAGAACTTCGATCTACTTGCCGGTGAGGTCGGCCGCATCAGCGGCTTCCATTGGGCAATGACAATTTATTCTAAAACATATATTGTCCCACTTTTTCCGGGGATGAAGAAAATTGTCTGGGCAGGCGGTTTCGGTCTGAATAAATTGTATGTCAAATCGGTAAAAGATACTGATACCAATTGGCGCGAAGTGTCTCCCGGCGATGCCAACTTCGATATTTCGACCTATGTCCCCAATCTGGGGATGATGATAAAACCCGATTACACAAATCTTGATAATTGTGCAACAATAAATCTTATAATGACATGAAATATACTGTAAAATATAAAAACGAAAATTATACAATAGACGGCAGCAGGCGATTTAGTGAACAAAGTTCCGACGTCAAAATTCTGTGGGCACAACTCGATAAAATACAGCTCGAAGGTTGTCAGACCGCACAGGTAGACAATGCCTCTGTAATAGTTTACGACATGGGAGGTGTAATTGTAAGTATGAACGAAAATGAAATGGAGGTGATATATGGCGAATAACTGGAGAGATATTTATGATGTAGTAACTAATGATTTAATACCAACTCCTCACTATTTCTCAGTTTATGGAAAAAAGGGAGAAGCTTCATTCTCAAAGAACAATCCGGGAGCAGCCAGAGAGTGGGAAGGTAATAGTAAAATATCGGATTGTGCTCTGAGTGCGGGTACATTTGTCGGTCTGGGCAGTACGGGAAGCCTTAGATTCTATGGTATGGGAATGTACTTAACCACAATAAGAGTTGGCGGAGGTAATCATTTTAGGAATTTGACTTTAAAACCCGTCGATCCGAATGCAACCAGTATGTCAATATCCGGAGGAGGATATTATAGAAATGTATTATTTGGTGCAGGCATTAGTGTAAATTATAGCAATGGCTTAATAGCTAACTGTGTATTCACAGGTAGTGTATCAGGTACATACAGAGCGAATAATAATACATATTTAGGAATCTCCTCATTTGCAACATTGCCACCCTATTCGCCCAGTTCTTTATTTCACCGATGTAATATTCCGATCACCAATTTAGACTCATCTAATATCTATCTTGCTTTTAGCAATTGTTCTTATAAAATAGGTAATGAGAGTAGTTATACGCCTTTAGCTACATCTTCGGGAACAGTAGACGAGCTTAAAACCGAATTTGTAAGACGATGTAATGCCGCCGGATTAAGCACAAATACGGCTAAGTTGGCGCAATGGGTGTTCTCAAATACTTCCTGTAATAACAACGGAGAAGTATTGTCAGAAAGTGAAATTCATTTGTTCGGACAGTCTAAAGGGATTTACATAGGTCATTCCCAGCCGATAGAAACAGTGGCTATTAAAGGATTGTTAAGCGAGGAATCGTTTAATGATAAGCAGGGGGAAACAACAAACGGAATAACTGTAATAGATGATCTTATATATACCGATGAAAGTACAGTGGGACGGAAAGGACTCTATACAAAAGAATCTTCTTTGATATTCTTAAACGATGAACTATCTATTACAAGTTTTGATATCGCCCATAACTTACCCACCGAGAATGGGGTGATGCCAAGTGTAAGCGACTTGCTGGTTGCTGCAACCACATCTGGGATTAAAGCCGGTTTTAATTATGTTGTCAGATCGGCTGTAGACGGTATAGAGGCAGTAATTCAATACGATGGCAGCCTTTATTCTTCTATGCTGGATAATAATAATGTACTTATTAAAGGTAATATTTTCAGAGGGGTAGATGGTGTTTCGTCACTGACGATAACAAGCGGAACACCTCAGATATACAGGGTTGTCGATCTGGCTTGTGCTCCTGTTTTGGCGGTTCGCTTTCGTAAAAACTTTATACGATCAGGTATTACCGGCGGAAATCTGACTCCTAATTACTGGTATGTTGTACAGGCAACAGATGCCAATAAAAGCGGCACAGTTACTTATAATGGTGTAACATACCGACATCGAATGTCATTTCTGGCTACTAGCAGTACATCATTTACGACAACTAATGCCAATCTGGCTCAGGCTATCGATGCTAGTCAGAAATATGTTAAGGTAGTATCTGTAAATCCTCTCATTGTTCTGAAAGATTTCAATACTTACGAAATTTTGACAGGGAGCGATGGCGAATTGGTTGGTTCTGCTCATCCCGATTTTGATGCCATAACCAGTGGTATTTCGGGCGTTCGTCCTCCTGTTGTTCCTCCGTTTGGTACATTCTTTCAAATGAAAGTCGGTATAAACAAATAATAGTGAATATGGCAAATGAGGGTTTAAGTAGTATTGGTTATGATTCGGGTTCTGCAGAACCTTTAAGGGGTGTGGAATCCCTATCTCATACGGTTGGAGATGCCGAACCATTGAGGGGAATTGAATCTCTATCGCATAAATCGGGTGAGGCAGAGCCTATAAGAGGCGTACAGTCATCGGCTTACATGATAGGTGAGCCCGAACCATTAAGAGGGATCGACTCCACATCCTATCAGATGGGAGATACAGAACCGTTGAGAGGTGTAAGAGGCACGTCTTATCAAGCTATATTCAGAAATAATTTGGTGGGTATATTGGGCATATCACTAACCGCAGAAAAGGTAAACACAGATCATGGTCAGTATTACAGATAGGGGATATAAGTAACATAAACTAGAAATCAATATGACATTATTCATTCAATCATTCTTAACGGGCGACTTTGTGTCGCTCCGTTTCAAATTGGCTATCGTAGGCATTATGTGGCTCATAGTAGCGATTGCAATTATTATCGACCTGTTTAGTGGAGTGCGCAAAGCCAAAGAACGGGGTGAGATGCGTACCTCGGTTGGTTTCAGGCAGACGGTTACGAAAGTGGTGCAGTATTATGCATTTCTTGCGTTCGCCTTTTTATTCGATTGTATGCTGATGCTTATTCTTTCGGCTTTTGGTGTGGAAGAGGTGAGAGTATTGCCATTTTCGTCGATAGCTGCGTGCTGCTTTCTGGTTTTTATCGAATGGAAATCGTTTATGGAAAAAGCGAATGATAAGTATAAGAAGCAGTTCAACCGCAGTGTTTCCGATTTGGCTACCCTGCTGGAGAATAGGGAAGATTTGTTGCATGGCCTTGTCGAGATAATAAAAAAACAAACTGAAAAACAAAAACAAAACAACGATGAGGAAGATAAATAAAATAATACTTCATTGCTCGGCAACAAGAGAGGGGCAGAGCTTCACTGTGAAAGATATAGATGGCTGGCACAGGCAAAAGGGATATAATAAAATCGGCTATCACTACGTCGTTTATCTCGATGGTACTATACACGAAGGGCGAAAAGAAGAAGAGGTTGGAGCACACTGTTTGAAGCAGAATGCCAATTCGATTGGTATCTGTTACATCGGAGGCTTGGATGCAAAGGGAAATCCTAAAGACACACGTACCGATATTCAGAAAACAGCTTTACAAGAGCTCGTCAATATCCTAAAGAAGAAATATCCGGGTGCAACTGTTCATGGACACAATGAGTTTGCGGCAAAGGCTTGCCCTTGTTTCGATGTGAAGAAAGAATTCTAGTCTTTCCTTCATCTTCTCTCTTCGTCTCTGTCATCCCGAAACGTAGTGAGGGATCTCTCTAGCCTCCCCAACCCCTCCCAAGGAGGGGCTCTTGTATACCCTCTTTGCATTCCTCCCCTTGAGGGAGGTTAGGAGGGGCTATCGTATCGGGATGACAAAGAGAATACAGGGATGGCGAAGCGAATCAAATTATAAATGAAATGTTTTCTATCTATTTAAATCAACTATCAGAATGAAAAATATATTAATCCTGTCGATACTTATCAGCTTCCTGTTAATCAGTTGCAAATCCAAAACAATCTATGTACCCGTAGAATCTGTAAAAACAGAATATAAAGACCGCTTGTATCGCGATTCGGTCTACTTACACGATTCTATTATGATAAAGATGAAAGGTGATACAGTCTGGTACGAAAAGTATAAGACTGTTTATAAGGACAAGTTGGTGCGTGATTCTGTTTTTATAACCGATTCCGTTCAAGTACCTTATCCCGTTATCGAATGGCAGAAAGTAAACAGGCTATCGTCCTTCCAGTCGTTTCAGATATGGTGCGGACGGATATTGTTGATTTTACTGATCGGATATTTCGCGGTGAAAAGAATTGTCAAGTAGTGCTAAATATTCAATGCAATATTTTATCAACATAACTGTCTCTAGTTGTTATGCTTGTCAAAGCAATAAAAAGGTCTGCGACCTTAAGCGTTAGTTTATTTCATTCTTTCTCTTCATTTCCGATTTCAGGTATATCTTCATGGCATTATGCAGTTTCTTCTTTTTCAGTGCCTTCATTGCCTTTTCGTTGCCTGCTACTATTTTTTCGGCCGACTCTATTGTAAGCACACGTATCGAGTCGCCTTTAAGCTGGTAATGCGTCACAAAATTAATATCATCCTCTGGAAAAGGTGCGTATAAATTGAGGCTGCTTGTAGAGAAAGTTTTGAAAGCCCAGTAGCCGCCATTTTCTATACCGCTTATTGTTCGGTTCAATTTCTTTACAAAAATCTCTTTTGTCTGATCGGGTGTAAATGATATTTCGCCGCTTTTATTTTTATAAGTCAGTTTGCTGATTGGCTGGTAGAAAGGTATTTTGATTTTCTTTTTTGTATCTAATGTATCACCATTGAGGTTGACAATATAGAATTTGTATTTCGCCTGTGTTTTTTTCGTATTGCCTATGTCCATTCCTTGTGTTCGAAATCGTCTCATCATATCATTAGTGTACATAGCTTGCTGATGCATACGCATGTGCATAGCTGATACTTGTGCATGGATAGTCGATTGCAGGCTTGGGCAAAGTAATATTAGCAATAAGAGTAGGGTGTGTTTGTAGTTGTACATAATGTTTGTTTTAAGGATAAAGAACAAAGTTAAGGAAAATATATATTGCTTTTAGATTTCGATCTTAATAAAATGCCGCTTGATTTTAAGTCAGGCGGCATTTTTATTTTATCTTATACTCATCAGTGTCTCTATAAACTCGTCCACCGCCTTTTCTTCTGTAGCCCACGATGTTATAAACCGTGCTGCCGAATATTCTGCATCTATCTCTTTCCATATCAGAAATGCATATTTTTCTTGTAGCTTTTCGATAGTTGTGTTTGGTAGAATTGGGAAAATCTGGTTTGTGTCCGATTCTATCAGCATATTATAGCCCAGATCGATAAATGCTTCTCCTATCTTGGCTGCCATAGCATTTGCATGACGAGCCAGATCGAATATCAGATTGCCTTGTAATAATTGATCGAACTGAACACCCATTGTCCGTCCTTTAGCCATAAGCGCTCCTCTTTGCTTAAGGTGATATTTGAATTCGACTTTCAGTCTGTCATTCGTTATAACTATCGCTTCACCGAGTAATGCACCGCACTTTGTTCCGCCGATGTAGAATACATCAGTAAGAGCGGCTATGTCTGCCAGAGTGAGGTCGTTCGACGGGGCAACAAGAGCCATCGGAAGGCGTGCGCCATCCATAAACAAAAGTAGATCGTTAGCTTTGCAGAAAGCGGATAAGTCGGTCAGTTCCTGTTTCGTATAGACAGTTCCCAGTTCCGTAGAATTAGAAATATATACCACCTTCGATTTCACAACATGATGCCCGCGTGCCTTGTTCAGAAATTGGACGATATCTTCGGGGCGAAGTTTACCATCCGCTGTTGCAGCAGCTTCTACCTTATGCCCGGTTGCTTCTATAGCTCCCGTTTCGTTTACATATATATGTCCTGTATCGGCAGCTATAACCGATTCGTATGGTTTGAGCATAGCGCCTAAAACGGTTAGATTGGCGAGTGTTCCTCCGGCTATCATGTGTACATCCAGATGGGGATTGTCGGTCATCTGCCTGATCGCCTTTACAGCATTCAGAGTGTAACTATCATCGCCATATCCGGCTTGTTGTACGAGGTTGCTCTCAGTAAGCGCTCTCAATATAGAGGGGTGGCAACCTTCGCTGTAATCATTTGCAAAACTGTATTTCATATTGTATTATTAAGTTTATACCCAATCTTATATCTTGAAACGCAAAATTAGGTATTTTGTTTATTATCAGAATCTACCATATCCAGTCTATTTCGACGAATAAATCATTTTTATGTATTGCCGTTCCGGCTATGTAATAAGTCACTCCATCGGTAAGGCATTCCGGATGAAGTATGTCTAGCTTATTTAAATCGATATCAGACGCAACCAGCTCCTCTTTATAAAAAAGATTCTGCCCATCGTAAATATAGTGTGTCGGTTTGCCGGATGTATTTCTTACTATTTGCAGATTATTTCTATCTATATTGTCTTTAACTCCGTAATTATTCCGTCTCAATATTCGCAGATATTCTTTATTATCTGTCTCGATATTATTACTAATTTCTTCTTTTTTTATGGCATTGTAATCGATATTGTAGACAGAATATGCGTCATTTAGATTAATAGGGATAATAGCAGTTTTTTGTTTTTGTATAATATAAATCTTGTCCTTATTTGCATACACTCCGTCAGTTATATACTTTAGAGTGTCGGTATAATTATATGCTAAAAGGAAAAGACCTTCTTTATCTTTATAAAAAGATCTTTGCTGATACATATATATTTTGGGTGCAGTATTTTTCAGAACAACCCGTTCTCCGTGCCAATAAGTAATTATGCTGTCGCTTGTATCTGACTGAGACATACTTTGTACCGATTCGGGATTTTGTAATAAATTACTTAATGCTTGTGAATAGAACTTTTTATTTACTAAAAAAATTCTCTGTCCTACAACCACTACTTTTGTTTTAGTATGGTCAACCTCCAATCTAGCAAAGCCACCTCCTGTACCTACCGTACCAACAGGAAATAGAATATGTTGCCCTATTTGTTTTTCCTTGCAATCGAAAAGCATCCTATTTAAAATAAAAGCCTTTGAGTATTTTACCGAGTCGTCTATATTTTTAATGTTAATACGGCTCATTGAATTTTTAGGTAAATAAAAGCCTTCAGTTTTATCATAGTCTTCAGAGTAACCCTTTTCCTGCATTACTACGTTTAGAAATTTGTTGCGTTTTACAGCTACTTCCTGACGGATATACGAAGAATGTCCGTCAAATATAAGGTTGGTCTTGGGTTTGATCTGAATGGAGAAATATCCCTTATCATCGCCTTTAGTATAATTCATGGGGTTGCCTTTTTCGTAAACATATAAAGCAAAAGCCGGTTTTCCTTCGTTGTCCAATACACGACCCTTGACCGTTATCAGCTCTTGGGCAAAAGAAAGCTGTGTTATATTTAGAATAAGAATAAGCGTAAGAAATTGTTTCATTGTGTATTTATTTTTTCTTCTGTACTATTTGGTGTCGTCTCCTAAAACAGTACTATTCTCATTTTCTAGTTTGAAATTCGGTTCGCCAAAGGTATAAATTTCGTCCAATTATTGTGAGTGAGAGATATTTTTTATTGAAGTCGTCTTGACTTTTTGTTTTTCGTATTATTTTGTCATACTGAGGAATTAAGGATCTCGGTTAAGAGATGCTTCACTATTGTTCAGCATGACAAAGAGAGTAAACAAACAAAAAAAACCTTTTGGAAAGTAAAGATGACTTCATTGAGTTTGTTTTATTTAAAAAAATGTCTCTGTTATTCTACATCTCGTCCTTTATCATCGCTTTTTTCGCAGCTGTCATCTTGATACTCGTCTTTGCCATCCCGAACTAAAAGGAGGAATCTGTCTAGCCTTCCCAACCCCCTCCCAAAGCAGCCCCCTAATCCCCCCCCAGGGGGACTAAATACCCGCCTTTGTCATCCCGATACGCAGTGAGGGATCTATTGTCTTTTGATGTTATCAGCCAATAGTTATTAGCCTATTTCAAAACAGATCCCTCACTACGTATCGGGATGACAGAGGCAACGGCAGGTAGCTGCAACTCATAACTTATCATTCATAACTCATAATTATTCCAAACACTCTCTTTGCATTCCTCCCCTAAGGGGAGGTTAGGAGGGGCTACCATTTCAGAATGTCAGCAGCAGTACCCCGTAATCTATAACTATCCAGTGATTTATTATAAATACTATTTAGACTAATTCTAAATGATGCTTATATTGTAAAATATATAGTTCAATATTATACCAATTGGTATTATTAGTGTATATTTGTACTATGTAATTCAATTTAATACTAACTGATGATTGAAGATAAATAATAACAAAGAAAGGAGAGATGAATGGGGGCATTAAAAATCGAATGTTATTGCGACGAAAAGAAAATGAGCGATATTCTTTCAATGGTTGAGAATCATTTGCAAGACTCGGATATAAGAGAGTTATCCGACTTGGATAAAGAGATTGGGGATATACGCATTTGTGTCGATTTCAATACATATATGGATGAGGTGAAGCTGAAAGGAGCGGAGATTCTCGATAGCGATTGGGATTTGCTTTACGAAGATACAGCAGTGTTAAACTCACGACTCAAAAAAGTAATAAGTGACTTTAATGTCAATTGGCATAAAGTTATAGCGCAGGCTTACGATGTGAAGTCCGACAGGTTAAAAGAAATAGGTATATATTAATTCAAAATTGAACTAAATTATGAGTAGAGATGCATTTTATAAACAATTGGAGAATATCTCTGAATCAGGAAGAGGACTAGCAAACGTATTGGAGTCGTATTTCTTTACAGGCAACTTCGAGCATCAGATCGGTCTTATCAGCAATGCTATTCAGGAGATTGTAAATAAAGGGTCGGACGATACGGATCAGAGTCTCGACAATCAGTTTGGTTACACCAATCGCTATATACGCGAATCTATATACGATCTTACCGAATTGCAAAAGTTTCTTACACGTCTGCATATTGTTTATGCCGATTACAAAAAGCAAACGGAATTGTTGGATAAATGTTGAGAATGAATGTGTATAAAGAACGAGGAATATGGACAACATGGAATTGATTGATAAGGCATGGAAATTGAGAGAGCAAGGTGTAATCTCTTTACATGAGCACGACTTGTACAGCTATCTCCTTCACAGGTGTGGAGAGATCGGGCAGAATCCCTTTAGTCAGTCTAGTGGTGTGCTGTGTGCAGTATTGGGTATCAATCGGAATGCATTAGCCGATCGTCGGAACAAATTGTCTGCTCTTGGTCTTATTACATTTAAAGATGGGGTGTCTAAGCTAAAGCCTGCACAGTACTATGTCTGTAAGGCTCCGAGAAGTCAAGTAGCTAATCAATCAAAAAGAAAAGTTACAGATCATCCATCTACGTCTTTTGCAATACCGACATTGGCAGATGTTATTACTTATTGCGCCGAAAGAAATAATGGAATAAACCCTCAGGCATTCTTCGATTTTTATCAGTCGAAAGATTGGTTTGTAGGTAAGAATAAAATGAAAGACTGGCAGGCAGCAGTCAGGACATGGGAGATGAACAAGAAAGAAGAAAAACGAATTATGCCAAAACACGATAATAATATCACTTATGTACAATTTTGATCAGGTATATCACGAGATGGAACGCCATGGGATGAAGCTACCACAATCTAAAATAAAGGTGAAAATAAAAAATGCGCAGCAGGTTCTCGAAAGTGCACTGATTTATTTCCTGAAGCGCGAAGATAAGGATATGATCTGGTTGCCCGAATATGATGAGGTGGTGGATTGGCTAAGCGATAACCAAGGGCGGGGTCTGTTTCTTTACGGACAATGTGGGCGGGGAAAAAGCCTTTTAGGCAGAATGGTATTGCCTGCAATCCTTCTGAAATTCAGCCAGAAAGTGGTGTCCGTTTTCGACATGCAGGACATGAATAGCGATGTGGATTATGCCTTGTCGAAACACCTTATCAGTCTCGATGATGTGGGCACCGAAGAGCAAAGTGTGAAGTATGGGCAGCGCCGGTGCGCATTCGACGAAATAGTGGATGCTGCCGAAAAATACAATAAATTGATTCTGATTAGCAGTAATCAATCGGTAGACAATCTTCGTGAGCGCTATGGTTGTATAATATAATTGAAAAGTAGTCCACTAAAATAATTGAAAAGTATACCACCGGTTAAGTAAAATCCGCTAGAGCTTCTAATAAAGCCCTGCATTTTACTAACAAATATTAACATTATAAATTCCT
>NZ_JAAKEM010000032.1:0-40294 GCF_011039195.1 Dysgonomonas sp. ZJ709 | reverse complement strand
ATACCTTATCAACATGAATGGACAGTCGTACAGAGTTAAAGAAACTAAAAAAATGTTACAACCTGATGAAGAATAAATATCTTTAGCCAATCTCATCCGAGACACTTAGTGGTATACTTTTCAATTACTAAGTGGACTACTTTTCAATTATATTATACAACCGGTTATCGATGATTACCTGATTTCACTGGTTAAACATTATTACGGGCGAAGGAACTGTACTGTAACACTAACTATCCGCCCATCGGGTGAATATACAGAGCCGGAGCGGGATGAATTTCTCAATTACACTATTTCAACCGGAATGGAAGCAGTCTGGGTGATCTGCCATGAACCGGGATGGAATGAAGGGGGAAAGTGGAAATTTATTATCGATAACCAAATCTATACTGCTGAAAAATGAGCCGGACTATCAAAGAAATCTATAACGAAGCGATTAGGGAGAGGAATAAGCGGATGGAGTTAACGGAATTCTCCAGTGACTCAAAGCTGTCTATTCTGAACGGAATTACATGGACAGTGGCTGCGGTTATCTACAGTTTTGAAACAATTCTGGATGTATTTGCCATCGATATATCATCGGCCATCAACAGCCGTATAAACGGGACTCCTACTTATTACGCTAATGCCTTACTGCAATATCAGAAAGGCGATACATTACTGGTACGTGAAGATGGCCTGGCTTTCGGGTATGCTTCTATGGATGAATCGAAACGTATCATTACACAGGTATCGTATTCGGAAAGTACAAGTGATATTAACCTTGACAGTAAGCTTATAATGAAAGTGGCTACAGGACTCAAAGGAAACCTGTCGGCAATACCACAAGATGAATTGTTGTTGATAAACGCTTATATAAATAAACTCACTTTTGTAGGAACAAAAATAGAAGTTACCAGCCGTAAGGGTGATATACTAATACCGTGCGTATCGGTTTATTATGACGGTGCTGTTCTGGAATCTGAGATATACGATGCGATTGAAGAAAAGCTGAACGGGTATATTATGAATATCGACTTTGATGCGGGAATATACGTATCGAAAGTGATTGATGCCATTAAGAAAGTGGAACATGTAACCGATGTATATATAGACTCGAATGTGAAAAACGGACAGGGTATTTTCATCGCTTGTTATGACGGTGACGGGTATCTGGGTGAAACGCAAAAGATAGAGCGCATGTCACATACTTCTTCGGGCTACATCAGGCAATCGACAGGACAGGGAGATGAAAAAGGGATTGCGACTTTCAGAGAGGCAATTAAACTAATTATTGATAACGGATGCGATACAGACTGCCTACAGACAAATTAATCAACAGGTTGGTTCCTCACTACTTTGCCGGAAGGAAATATATACTTTTTCTGCAAAGCCTGGTCTTTCCCTTACAGACGCTGAATGAACGTTTTGTACAATTCGCAACTGAGAAACTGATCGAAGCAAATATGACCAGCCAGAGGATGTATTTCGAATGGTACTTAAACAGGAAATTCAGCAAGTATTTTATGAATCCGCTCGATACGATTTACATCACCGAAACTCAAAGGCTGGGTGTGGATATGTACCATGAGAAATCGCTGTACAGCAGGCCTTATACGCTTTGGGCAGAGAATGAACAGGTTGTAAGCAATAACGATGATGAATACCCCAGAGAGTTCTATCACTTAGCGGAAGAAAAGACGATTAATAAGGTCAGTTTTATCGTATGTGTTCCTGAGATTACGTTATCACAACGGGAGTTCGTATATATGCTTTCCTATGTAGTGAATAACTATAAGATCGCAGGTAAAACATACCTGATTAAAATAAATACAACAGAAATAGAGCCTAACACAAAACTATAAGAAATAAAAGAGCATGAAAGAATATATAGCGGAATCGGGCGGCAGGTACACTTATACCGATGACATTTTAAACTTACAGGAACTATCCCTGAGCATGACAGCCATATTTGAGGGGTGCTCCAACTTTATCGTATCGGGATGCCTTATTTCAGGTGCTGACATATCTCCCGGTTATGTATGGATAAATAATAAAATCCGTTATTTCGAAGGCTTTAAGAGTGCTGCATTCCCGTACTATATCTATGAGAAGAATATAAGCGATGCCACCACTTATGCCAACGATGTCAATAAGCGGGGTCGGTGTAACTATTTGTGTGAAGGGGGTAAGGCTGTCCCAATAGAAACAGATGCAGTTACAGGGAAAGTTCCGTCTTTTATCGAATTGAAAAAGGAATATTCGCCCCGCTTTATCGATAAGTTTATGGGGAAATATGCCGTGTTGTTAGAGACTCCTTTTGCACGTCAGACCATATTAAAAGACTTATTACTGGAAGGGAACCTCTCGGTAAATAAGAGCCTTGAATCCAAGACATCCGTTTCGGTAGTCAATGATGCAAACAGTTACACTCTAAAGCAGCTTGTCAGAGCAAACGGAGATATTTCAATTGGTGCTTATCTGAATAATGCCCTTGTAAGTGAGATTATCATCAATGCAAACGGCAGTTTCAGCTTTGTAAAGGAAGGCAGGGAACTGGCAAAGGTCAGCGAAGAGGGATTGACTTTTTCTAATTCGTATACGAATACTTCACAGGTCGGTTCGGTTTACATGTATGATTCTCATATACTGAATGCTGTAAGTGAAAGCGATGAAGGGGCAATCAATATCAATCAAAAGGGACTAAAACTGGGCGGTTCGAAGTTCAGGAATCTGAACGTATATAACGGTAAAATGGCTTCCGTTCCTATCTTTCAGGTGGTAGGGAAAACGGATATTGTGAATATAAACGGACTTTTGAATATCCGAAATTCGGGGAATGGGTTTGTGTTATCCAACACCGCATATCTGAAAGGCGATAAACGGTTAGTCAATCTGCTGACATTCACGGACAGTAATAATGAGCCGATAGCTACAATCGGATATGCAAGTATTGATTCATTCGATTTTATTATCAGCAATACATTAGGTGAAATTATCATCAGCCCGAAATCGTATGTAAACATAACCGGAGAACTACGGATAAACGGTAAAGGTATCGGTGCGATCTATGTTACTCAGACCGATTTTAATACAGAATTAGTTAAGAAAGTCAATATCGTACAGGGCAAACAACTATCGACTGAAGACTTTTCAACCGTCTATAAGCAGAAGCTCGATTCGATATTTAAGGGTAATATAGCAACTATCAGTGAAGGCTATGTCACGATAAAAGAAGTATCCGAAGCACTGAATAAAAAACTGAACAGTTCGGATAACTTATCAGACTTGCAGAATAAAGGGACAGCTCGTACTCATCTGGATGTATTCTCTAAGGGTGAATCCAATAATACTTATCTTAAAATATCGTCCAAATTGCTTGAGCTGGTCAGCCTGACTGCCGATGAAATAAACGGACTGACCCCGGAACAGGCTTCGACTCTCAAAGCACAACGGCAAACAGTTGTGCGGGATAATCTGGATGCAGAGAAGAAAGGAACAGGTGATCTTAAACTTGCGAAGGCTTCGAACCTTGCGGACATACCGGATAAGGTTCAGTCCCGAAAGAATATCGGTGTCTATTCGACTACAGAGATCGATGCGTTCCTAGCCGGAAAGCTTTCGGTTAACTCTGCATATACCGGGGCTATATTTACACCGGATCACAAGACGAAGCTTGAAGCAATCAAGACCGGGGTATTTGTGGGTACGGACAACGAAGGTAAGCCAATAGCGCAGGTGGAAGGCTATACTATGACCAGTGCTATAATTAAAGAACTGGCAAAGAAAGCAAACCTGTTGTTAGACGGATATAGTGCGACTCAGAAAGATTCGATTGCTGCTAATATCAACGTATATACCAAAGTAGGTGCGGATAATAAGTTTGCTTCCATCGACACCTTGTTTCAGGATTATATCACTCTATTGGTAAAGCAGGGCAAGAATACAACCGAAGCTCAACAGATTCTGCGGGATAAACTCAATGCACCGAGCAAAGAGGATGTAAGTAATAATTACCTCAGAAAAGAAGGTAAACTCTCTGACCTCTCTTTACCGAATGTTGATGCCAAGAAACTGGCCTGTCGTACAATCGGTGCTGCTTATGCGGATGAATATCAGACCAAGCTTGTGGATACGGGTTGGCTTCAGATGCAGAATTCGGGTTCGGGGACTGACACCAGAAGGTTATTTATCCGTCAGATCGGAAACATAGTTTGTATTCAGGGAGTAATTAATACAGGCAAGCGTGACGGAAGTAACTGGGGAGGCACAATTGCCATAATACCCAATCAAATTTCACCTCCTAAATACGGATTAAGAACTTGCGCCACTGATTTTAATGATGACCATAAATACAACAGGGGATCATCATTTGTGCTTTCGGGTAACAGCCGGAATATCCTGCTTTATGAAAGTGGTTGGAACAATATAGATACAGATATAAATTTTACATATATGGTTTAATTATGAGGAAGATAAATATTCAAAAAGACGTGGAAAGCAGGAAAAAGATTAGTCTGTCTTTACCTGCGATAGTATCATATGATATGATGGAAGAAACTAAAACGGCAGAACTTAGTGACGAACCTGAAAATGAGATTGAAGATGCCCAAAGCGAAATTATACAGGAGCAAGAGGTTAACCAAGTCACCGATCAACAGGAGACAGCTAAAAAAGGAGGACGGAAGGCCAAGGGGAACGTATAAGCGATACAAGTTCGAAGAGACAAGAATCGGCTTTATGCTCAAATATGAGGTTCCGATAGTGTATGACATTATAATGAATATGACATCACCATCAGCTTTCCCTGAACCATCGTATTTACTTATCAAAACTATTTGTAAAGGGTCTTCGGACCCTTCATTGAATAAAGCGAAGTTCTTTCGGTATATGGAAGAATATGCGGAATTGGGTTTGTATTGTAAGCGTCCGAAAGTGCTTACAACTAAACGAAAAGTATATTATGAGTCTATACGGAAAAAGAAGCTGGAGAGGTTTATTGAAGAAAATAAGGAGAGGATAGAAATTATAAGAACTCTAAAATAATAAATTTTCTATATTTTGAATTAGGTGAAAAAAATGATTTTAGTTTGAAGACTGTAAACAGGCCTAACTGTTTTATTCATTAGCAGTATTATTTTTTAATTCAGCTTTCATATAATAAAATGACAGCGCATAATTTACATATTATTTTAATAAATAATTTATGATTACTAAAATAATATTATTAACTTACAAGCGTTAACTTATACGTATTTAATGTCCCATTTTTGTTGAAAATTTAAATGCGACTAGGAAGTATTTATTAATTTTTCTTATCCTTCTTACACAAGTGTAATATTTTGCGAACTAAATCTAAGTGAACGATGAAGAGCACTGAGACTAAAGATTATAATATAATTGCTCATTTTCTTAAATTATTAAAAGTAAAACATACTACTGGTTTTACAAGTAAATTATATAATGAACATCCTCATAAATATAATATGTTTGGATTACGCAAAATGTTGTCGGAATACAATATTGAAAATGTCGGAGTTCGAATCAATAATAAAGAAGAGGATATTCATTCCCTGGAACCTCCTTTTATAGCACATACCGGATCGGACTTTGTTGTAGTCGAAAAAATAACTCCTACTAAAGTACATTATAATTGGCAAGGTAAGCAAATAATAAACACTGTAAAGGAATTTATCGATACATGGTCCGGAGTAATCTTAGTTGCGGAACCTACTCCGAAATCGATTGAACCCTTTTATAAAGAAAATAAGAAAAATGAATTATTTAATGTTCTCCAAAAAAAATATCTGCTAATTTCTGTATGTATATTATTAATTCTATCTTATTTTTCTAATAGTCTATATACAAACATTTGGGCAAATTTATCATTGATAGCTAATTTTGCCGGAATCTATATTTGTCATTTGCTTGTCCAAAAGCAGCTTCATATTCAGAGTAATTATGCTGATAAAATATGCTCATTATTTAAAGAGAGTGATTGTAATAATATTTTAGACTCAGATTCGGCTAAGCTTTGGGGTGTTATAGGATGGAGTGAAGCTGGTCTTAGTTATTTCATTTCTAATGTGTTTGTAATCTTGTTGCTGCCACAATTAATTTCATATATGGTATTGATAAATATCTGTATTTTACCATACAGTTTCTGGAGCGTTTGGTTTCAGAAATTTAAAGCCAAACAATGGTGCCCTCTTTGTTTATTGATTCAAGTTTTGCTTTGGGCTATTTTTATAATAAATATTGCATTGGTTCATATTGGTATACCTGTTTTTTCTGTGCCTGATTTCCTTTTACTTATTTGTGTTTATACAATACCTTTTATACTAATAAATTTATCTCTACCTGCATTTGCCCGAGCGGGTAAGATAGAACAAATAACACAAGAGATAAATAGTATAAAAGCCACGAACGAAGTATTTGCAAGTTTATTAAAAAAACAAAGCTTCTATCAAGTTTCGAAAGCTACTTCAAACATATTGATTGGTAATCCCGATGCCAGCATATTGATAACTATTTTTTCGAATCCTCATTGCAGTCCTTGTGCTAAAATGCATCAAAGAATAAATAAATTATTAAAAGAATCCAATGGTAATCTATGTGTCCAGTATATATTTTCCTCTTTTGAAGAGAAGGTGGATATTAGCAATAAATTCATGACAGCAATATACTTTGAGAAGGATAAGACAAAATGTCAAGAAATATATGATGAGTGGTTTGAAACAGGTCGTACAAAAAAAGAAGAGTTTTTTGAAAAATATAAAGTAGATATGGAAAGTGAAGATGTTAATCTGGAATTTTCGAAACACAATGCATGGAAAGAAGAAACTGGTCTAAGAGCCACTCCTACGATCATAATTAATGGTTATAAGCTACCGGATAATTATAAAATAGAAGACCTTAAATATTTCTCCAAACTGGATTTATAAATCAAATTCTACTACTAAGTTGTGGGGTAGTAGACGACAAACTAATTACTTGTTGGATAGTATCTACAACATAAATAAAAATTAGAATACAATGGAAAAGCTTAGAAAATTAAAATTAAGCAGTGTTGAAAATTTGACCGATGATGAGCTAAAATTCATACTTGGAGGGAATGGAAGCGGATTGAATCCCAGTATGTGTCGTAACAAAAGTTGCACAAGGGGTAGTGATTGCAGTTCAAATACTTGCGCATCAACAGTGTGTGACGGTGTGACTGTAAGTAGATGTTTATAATAGATAATAAGGAGTTTTTTGTTTGTTGGGAATGGTCGTATTGTGCTATTAGTACCTAATATTTATATACACTTATGACCATTCATTTTTTAGCCGCATATAATCTTATAATTATGAAATTTGTATTTTATTTATGTTTATCAATCTGCTTAGTAGCATGTAATAGCACTGCGTCTGATTCTTTTATATTAGAAGGTTCTATAAAAGGTTTAGAAGATTCCGAAACTATTTCGTTGTATTATTTATCACTCCAAAACGATAAATGGTACGAAGTGGCTGACACAACAAGAATAATAGATGGTAAGTTCTCTTTTGAAGGAAAGATTGATGAATTGACTGCTGCTGATTTGTGTTTTGGAAATATAGAAATTCGGATATACCTGGAGCCAACCAAAATGAATCTGACAGTAGATAAAGATTGTCCTTATGCCTATCAATTATCAGGGACAAGAGTTGAAAAGGAGAATATCGAGTTAAGAAAGGAGTTGGAGAAAAATGAGGTTTTTTTATTTGAGAAAATAGAACCTGTCCATAATATTATTGAACAAATAAATTTACATAATAATGATTCATCAATTCGGGATAGTCTGATGAATATTCTTGATAAGTATAGAAATGAACTTATTGCTAATAGTGAACAGATTGACAAGACACGTCTTGACTTTGTTTCGAGATATAATACTTATCAGATAGCACCTGACTTATTATATCTTGCTGCAAAAAGGAGTTTAGTTAATATTGATACAATTAAACGGATTTACAACAGTTTGCCGGAACAATCAAAAATGACATTAATGGGTAAACTTACTGATAGAAAGATCGAACAGATCGTTAATCAGGAAAAAAGAAGAATACCTATGGTTGGTGATATCGCTCCTGATTTTATAAGGGAAGATCTTTCGAATAAGATAGTTCAGTTGTCTAAATTCAGAAATAAGAACTATGTTCTATTAGATTTTTGGGCAAGTTGGTGTGGTCCTTGCCTAAAAGGGATACCTATTATGAAAAAAATACACAATCAATATAGTGATAAGGGATTAGTAATTGTTGGCATATCTTGTGATGATGATAAAAATAATTGGCTTGGGGCAATTGATAAGAATGGCTTGAGGCAGTGGAGCCAAATTTTAAGTACTCAGACAATAGATAACTCAGTATTTAAAGAAGACGATATATCAGACATTTATGATGCTGAATTTATTCCATTGTATGTTTTAGTAGATAAACAAGGGACGATTGTTGCCAGATGGCAGCATATTGGTGAAGAAGAATTGACTTTCATAGATAACCTAATCAAGAATTGAACTGGAAATAGATAGTAGATATTCTATAAAATCGTAATTTATTTAGTAGTAATAACCATAGATTTCCTGATAGTTATAAAAATCGAATACCTTAAATATTTCTCTAAACTGGATTTATAAATCAAATTCTACTACTAAGTTGTGGGGTGGTGGACGACAAACTAATTACTTGTCGAATATATCCACAGCATAAGTCTAAATTAAAATACAATGGAAAAATTAAGTAGATTAAAATTGAGTAGCATTGAAAAAATGACCGATGATGAATTGAAATTCATAGTTGGAGGAACTGGTAGCGGACATGATCTGCAAGGGTGTACATGTCCTAATGGGAAAACATTTAGTGCAAGTTCTGGATGGACTTGCGCTGAAGCAGCTAAATATGCTTGCTAGAATCTAATCTTAAGCTGTATGGTTTTTCTATAAACCATACAGCTTGATCAATAATAATTTAAAAGAGAAAAGCAATGAATTATATTTTAGCATTCCTTCGCAATAATCTAAAATCTATTAGCTATGGCATATCCATTGGCCGTAATCGTCTAAAAATAATATATTTTACAATTATTGGAGGCTTATTTTTTTGCATATCAGGTGCCCTCAGCCAAAATACAGCTATTGTTTTCAATACTAAGGAGAATGTCACGTTTGATATAGGTAAAGAGATTGATAATACCTTTAGTCTTAGGCTTACTAATCAGATTAATGTAGATGCTACAGGAAGTTATATTTATAATTGGGATGTACATGATTTCCAATTTGTGGATTGCTCTTTTTATGACGGTGGAAGTATCTTTTTTCCAATAAAGCAAGGTAGTCATTTGACAATAACCTACAAAGGTGATAATCAGATCGAAATCAGTGGTACAGATAAAGCAGAAGTTGAATTCTATATAGGGAATTATAAAAAAGGGATTATTCAACCTTTCATAGGTTCATTATTCAGTTTTCCTCCTGAATCTAGTTTTGAGGCTCTTTCGTTATTGATTGAAGAACACTATTCTATATTATCAAATACTTTGGATAGTCTTGTCTCCGAAAATACTATATCACCAAAATTCTCAGATATTCTTAAGAATGAATTTCATACAATTGCGACTTGTGTAGGAATTGAAATATATCGTACAAGATATTTAGAAAATGCAGCAACAAAAGTAAACGAGCAAGATTCTATCAAAGTAGAGGGCATAATAAATGGAATTTTGGATGAAATATCTCCAATAATAGATTCGGGAGATATATTGAAATATAATTTAGGTAGAAGTTCCTTAGCTGTTTTTTATAATAACAAATACAGATGCCTGAATGAAAAAGAGAAAGAAAAATTATTTCTTAGAAATAAATGGGCAAACTCTCTGGAAGCTAATAGGCTTGGATATTTAATTGCACCAGAAGAAGTTCTATACAAACTCCTTTCTTTGGAACTACTAGATAATTATGCAAATGGTGTAACTAAAGGCAATTCAGCACTCTTCAGCTATATATCAGAAATTCGTCCTCAAAATGCTTTTCTACCATATCTTAAAGAGAAACAAAACGAATTATTGGCATCTATAAATACAGACTACAGTGAAATAAAGTATGTAGAGAGTGTAATCAATACCCTTGAAGACCTTAATAAAGTTGATTATTTTGATCAAAAAATACTATATATTGACCTGTGGGCTACCTGGTGTGGGCCTTGTATTGTAGAATTCAAACATAAAGATAAACTTCACGAGCTACTACAACATTATAAGGACATTATCCCTGTTTATATTTCTCTGGATGAAGATAAGAATGATATAATTTGGAGTGAAAAAACTAAAGTATTTAATCTAAAGGGTTATCACTTAAGAGCAAATAAAGAACTGACAACAGATATTAATGAAAAGTTATTTGGAGGAAGAGGTATCGGTGTTCCTCATTATATATTATTAGACAAAGATGGTAATATCTTGGAGAAAAATCTATCCCGTCCAAGTAAGATTGATAAACTGAAACAAGAATTAGATAAACATTTTGATTAGCTATTTCTGATTTGATCATTTAACAACTAAAATGTATTTAAAATGAGTAAAATACCAAAAATAATTCATCAAATATGGTCTGGAATAGATGAACCATTACCAAGACCATTTCAAATATTGGGGGATACATGGAAACGTGACTATGCTGATTGGAAGTACGAATTTTGGGATAATGAAAGAATAAATAATTTCATATTGGAGTATTATCCCCAGCATTGGGATATATATAATAAATTTTCATATAACATCCAACGTTGGGATGCGATTCGTTATCTTATATTGGATAAAATAGGTGGGATGTATGTTGATTTCGATTATGAATCAATAAAATCAATGGAAGATTTACTGAAGAATAAAACTTGTTGCTTTGCTATAGAAAAAAGATACTCTCCTACAAGCGCTCAGGAGGCATGTTTTTTCAACAATGCCCTTATGTTAAGTGTACCTGACCATCCATTTATGAAGAAAATAATTGAAAATGTCTTTTCGGATAAAATGCAAGAGTATAAGAAATTTTCTAAGATAGAGCATGTGTTTTACACCACAGGTCCTCGTTTGCTCGTAGGACTTTATGAGAATCTTACTGACAGAGAAAAAAAAGATGTGTATCTTATTCCTGCTAAATATGTATCCCCATTCACAGGTGAAGAAGCTATGCTTGTAAGAACCGGAACAAGGAATGAAAAACTAGAGGATTGTTTAGATGAAGCTTATGCAGTTCATTATTTCTGTAGTAATTGGGTCACAAATAATTTATAAAAATTGAGACTTATATATAAACTTACCTAATATAAGATAAACATGGCTTTAACAAAAATAATTCCTAAAATAATTCATCAAATATGGTCTGGAATCAGTGCTCCATTACCTTATCATTTTAATGTGCTTGGAGACACCTGGAAGCGCGATTATCCCGACTGGAAATATGAATTTTGGGATAATGATAAGATGAATTCTTTCATTTTAGAGTATTATCCTCAATATATGGATATTTTTGCAAGATTTCCATATAATGTTCAAAGATGGGATGCCATCAGATATTTAATTTTAGACAAAATAGGCGGGATGTATGTTGATTTCGATTATGAATCGTTGAAACCGATCGATCTGCTGATTAATGGAAAGAGTTGTTGCTTTGCCCTGGAACCGGATGCTCACTGTCAGTTATTTCATAAGAAAATGATGTTTAACAATGCCCTTATGCTAAATGTACCGGGACACCCCTTCATGAAGAAAATCATTGAAACCGTTTTTAGTGAAAAAGCATTGAAATATGGAGTTGATCCGAAAGAAATATGTGTGATGAATACTACCGGCCCTTGGATATTAATAGATCTTTATGAGGGATTAACTGAATGCGAAAAAGAAGCTGTTTATCTTATCCCGGATAAATATGTCACCCCGTTTAGTGGAAATCAAGCTGGTCTTTATAGGATGGGAAAATTGAGTCAAGAATTAGAGGATTGCCTGGAGGAGGCGTATGCAGTCCATTATTTTTTTAGTGATTGGAGAAAAGATAAAATGTAAATAAGAGCTTTGAAATTTCTGATATTTACATTTAATTAATCTGTGTACTATATAGAAGTGCCTTTGTTGCCTTCATAAAAAGTAAATTCTATCGCTATCTGGAAGATTATGCGGAATTAGGGTTATTTTTGTAGGTGTAATTGCTACACCCAAACGCAAAGTGTATTATGAGGCGTATGGAAAAAGAAATTGGATAGGTCTAAAGAGAGAAATAGGGTAAGGATTGAGGGGGATGAGAACGATATAAAATGTCTTTACCTTTTTTTCATTTGGCTGATAATTTTATCGACCAGACTACTGAATTCTTCATCGGTTCTGTGTATAGTCACAATAAATTGTCCGGCATTACAGAAATCTTCATAACCAATATCTTTGTACCATTCTAACTTTTTACACATCTGTTCATCATAATCAGGGTGACCAATCAATCCAAAATGTTCCCAAATAAATTCACTCTCTGTTTTATTATTTGTTATCTTAAAATCTGCATAATATATTTTGCCTTTCCCTTTTATTTGAAAATCATAATCTATATGGAAATTTTTTACTGACAATAGCTTATTGTAAATATGCAGTTCTTGCATTGATCTGACTTTAACTCCATTGGAAGCTTTATATATTTTGCTTCTGGGAAAAATATTGACTGTTTGGGTGGTTGATGTAGCCAAATTCTTGTCTTGAATTGTTGTTTCTTTTTTAAGTTTTCTTTCTCTGGGGTAGAAACGCCATTGAAATTTGATAAAATTACTCATATCCACCGAGCAACTCGGTATTACCTGAGTTAGAAACTTTACGTCTTCTATAGCAATCGCCCTTAAAAACTGACTCAGTTCTGTACTATTGGCAAAGACCTGTTTTGTATCATCTTTATTCTTGATATATTCATATACGTCTGCCAGCCTCAATTCTTTGCTTGTAACAGTCGATGAGAGTAAATCTTCAATATGGCTATTTACTATTTTGAGTAAGACATAGTGTTCCTGTAATATTTTCATTTGAGCTAAGAATAAGATTATAAGCTGTCTGGCATCTATAAAATACAAAAATGCTATTTTTTTCTAAGATATGTATAGAATAATATATTTTTTTATTTGAGTTAGAAACTAATATTTTCCTAAAAAAAAACGAACCTATATTAATTGGTAAAGGGGGTGTTAAATTAATATTTTTGTTACATTTAAACGCTCATAAATATGAAGATCGGTAATATGAAAAAGCACATTAAATTTATTATTCTTGTCTTAGCTACCTTTTGTAGCCATTTACTATATGCATATGTAGGACCTCCTAAAGATGTAAAGAGCACTTTTAGATGTTTTGATAACAAAGATACAGATTTAGAGAATTTAATAAATATAGAAGGATACTATAAAGAAAGAATTCTTTTGAAACGATCAAACGTTGCCGGCTCCTTCCTTAATAAGGATTCCGTAGGACTGTATGCCGATAGCGGATTTATTAGTATTATTTTTTATAAAAACGGACTGTTCAAATACGATTTTTTTCGCCTTAAAGCAGCTTTGTTGAATGAAAACAGTGAAGAGGCCAAATCTTTTTATGATGGACAATGGGGTAGCTATTCTATTGATGGAGATATAATTAAAACACAATTTATTTATAAACCATCTAAAGGTGAACTATCTAAATGGAAAGGTACAGAAATCTGGTATAAAGTAATTAATAGAACAACAATAAAAATCGTAAAAATTGATGCTTTATCGACAAACACAGAAGATAAAAATAATGTAGCTTTACATAAAAAAGTTCATGAGGAACGTATGAAAACTTTAATTGTATTTGTTCCATCTGAGATACCTAATTATCTTAATGCCTGGATTCTCAAAGAGAATTGGTTCTGGTGTAATGAAAATGACAGGAAATCATTCTTGGAAAAGATAAAGAATGAAAAATGATTTGAGACGGCTACCATTTGGTAGCCGTTTTTATTTATTCACTAAAAAGGTTATTCATTCGATCTGATACACAATCATTTAAAATAGTTGATAAAAAACTAATTGACAGTTTCTTGTAAAATAAATATTTTGCATTTACTTTTGTATTCTTCTCCTAAAGCAAGGAGAACACTTTTCAATTGAGCCAACCTACAGGCATTACGAGAACGATAGTTTACAGGGTATCCAAATACCCTTTTTTAGTCTCTCCCAGATTATAAATTGAAGATGAACGGTGCACCCGAACCCGTTCGTTGTCGAACAAAGATTCTCGGCATTTAAATAACTATCGCATTTTCAATCATTATGCAAGAAGAGAATTACGAGAGTACGGAATTTATGAATAAGTCTGTTGAAGATTTATTTTTAGGGATTCAGGAAACGTACTCAGAGGCGCAGCAACGGGCGCTTGAAGAAAACAAATCCTTCCAGAAAACCGATTTTTTAAGGATGGATAAATTAGGCGTGTACCGCTTACGTGTACTGCCTTTGGCACCAAACAAAGACGGCAGTATCGACCGCAAAAGCTATGAGTATCCGGTCTATCAGATGCTGCTCGAACTGGAGAAACCGTCAACAGGAAACAAGGCTTCGTTTATGTATGTGACCGTCCCCAGAGCTACAGAAGCAGGATATTCGGTTGATCTTATCGACATTTACCGCAAAGCGGCAGTCAAAGCCGCCAATGAAAGGGGAGATGAAAAACTTGCCGAAAAAATCGGTGGCGGCAGCTTCGGCGGTGGACTGAAATTCAATTACGGACATGCTATGTATGTATTCGACCTGAATGAACGTGCAAAAGGTTTGCAATTACTGACCCTCAGCCACGCACAATTCAAGGATCTGGATGACAAGCGTTTTAAATTATGGCAAAAGAAACTGACCAAGAATCCAAATTACCCATGCCCTATCAGTTCGGTGTACAACGCTTACCCTGTTGAGATTGAAAAACGTAAAAACGGCTCAAAGACCGAGTATATTACAGGCATTGACAATGAATCGGACAACGATGCCCTGTCGATAAATGAATTAAACAGCCTGATGGCCGCACCACGCATTACCGATATCACTTACCGTTACTCCCGTTATCATTTTGAAGCGACAATTGAGTTTTTGGCTCAGTGCGATGCCAAATACGAGATGCGGCTGATGGAATCAGACGAGATGAAAGAGGCCATTGAAACACTTCGCAGCGAACTACCCAAGGAAGACACAAGCTCGTTTTCATTCGATAAACGTACCAAGGATGCCAAGGATAATGCCACAAATGCTATTTCGTTGGATGAGCTGTACGCACGTTATGACAGCCTGCAGGATAAAGGCCTTGGTGATAAGACCGAAGAAGGACAGGAACTTCGTTCCCTGATCCGTTCGTACATCGAACAGGAGAAACTCGATATCCGCGTGACCCGTTCTACAACGAACATCGAATTACTGGATACGATAGAAGCTGCTTTACAGAATTCCCCGACCAAAGAGGAAGAACCTGAGAAAGAGAAAGAGGAAACACCCCCGGGAGAACCTGAAGACCGCGAACCGGCAGGTGAACGTAACCGCCGCAGAAGATAGCATAATGTATTCATAATATTATTCTTAAACCCAAAGAAGCGTACCAATATTCATTGTGCGCTTCTTTCATCTAATCTTATTCAATTATGACTAAGACAATCTACCCGTGTGTCTTGATGATTAACGATATACATATTTCAAAGGATAATATTCCCGAATTCGAATTGAACTGGGCAGAGGCATTAACTGTCTGTCAGCGGATGGAGATAAGGATAATTGTACTTGGTGGCGACCTTTTTCAATCCAGGGCAGCACAAACCCTCGATGTGTTACTTGCCGTATTTGATGCGTTACAGTCGGCAGCCAACAAAAATATAAACGTGATCATGGCTAACGGCAACCATGATAAAGTAAATCAGGAAGCTGTAAGAGGATATTGCCATGTATTCGGTAAACATGAAAATGTGGCTGTTGTAGACGATTTCCTGACTATCAGTGAGAATAACTGGGGTTTCAGCCTGCATATGATCGCTTACTTTCCGGAGAACGGAAGTTTTACCGACAAACTGAATGCACTTATCAAAGGCGATCTGGATTCCGGTAAAAAGAATTTCCTGTATATCCATGAAGGAATTAACGGTGCATTGCTCCACAATTCGGATAACGAACTTCCGGCACATATATTTTCGGATTTAGACAGGGTATTTGTCGGGCATTATCATAACCGATGTATCATCAAAGGTACACATATCGAATACATCGGTTCTTCAAGGCAGCATAATTTCGGGGAAGACGAAGAAAAAGGCTATACAGTGCTTTACAACGACGGTTCTCAGGAATTCATTAAAAACAAAGTCAATACCAGATATCTGAATATCGATATCCCCATAGAAAAGATGAACATACACCTTACCGACCGGCTGGAAGAGCTCAAAGCCGAAGGCAGGTATAAGGTAAAGGTACGTGTACATGCTTCTACAGCCGATGCAACCTCCATCAATAAAAACGAGCTGATTAAGTGCGGAGCTTCGAAAGTGGAGATCATTACCCAAGATCCGGAAGTAACGGAAATCGTTTCGACCAGCCTTTTTGTGAAGTTCGATAATAACCAGATTCAGGAAAACTATCAGGAATTCTGCCGGGAGAAGAAAATAGAAGATATATCGCTCGGCTTAACTTACTTATTAAAAATAGACAAATATGTGGAAACTAACTGAAATATACGCCCAGAACATTTGTGCATTCCGCGAACTGCAATACATCCTCCAACAAGGGGTAACAACCCTGATTTTGGGTGACAACCGGGACAATGAAAGCCAGCGTAGTAACGGTTCGGGCAAATCCGCCCTTATCGAGTGTATCGCTTTGGGAATAACAGGCAGCCCTTTACGAAAAATAAAGAACGAAGAAATTATAAACGACAACTCCGATGAATGCCTTATCGAACTGACATTCGCTAACGAGAGCAACAACGAGAAATTCGTTATCGAGAGAAAGCTGTTCCGCAAAGGTTCGTCAGAGGTAGCCTGTTATATTTTCAGAAACGGAGAGTTCAACGCGGACGAAGCCGTACAGCCCTCGGTGGATGCTTATAATAAATATATACTGGAAACTTTGGGAATCACTAAGGACGAATTGTATAACAATTTTATTCTCTCCAAACACAAGTATCAGGATTTTCTTTCCAGTTCGGACAAGGATAAGAAAGAAATTATCAACCGCTTCTCCAACGGCAGCCTCGTAGACCGGGCAATCGAAGAAATCGTAAAAGACAAGATACCTATTACAGAACTTCAGAAAAAGACGGAACTGGAATTTGCCGGAATCGAAGGGCGGATAGGCATACTGACCGAACAGATAGAACAGGAGGAAAATTCAAAAGAAGAAAAGGTAAGAACCAAAGAAGAAAAGATTACCGCACTGAATGCAAAGATAGCCGACAAAAGAAGCTACATGCGTGAAAAAGCGGATGAACTGGGATTGCTGGGTACGGAACTGGTTAAAATCGGAGAAGTGGATAAGCTGATTCAGGATCTGGAGAATTCCGATTCCAGGCTGGAAGATTACCTGTCGGGGATAAATAAATACATCCCTCTTATTACAAAAAGTAATCTCACAGACTGGGATGCCGTTATCAAAGCCAAAAAAGAGCGTATCAACAAAGCCGAGGAAGAGTTGGAAAGGTGGGATTATGCCTTTGCACAAGCTGAAAAAAAGGTACAGGAGATAACTACCGCCTATGACATCCTGTATAAAGAGTATCAGGAATTTGTGAAAGACTCTAATGACAGGGCAGAAACGTATGACGGCGAATTGAGACGTATGGAAGCCGGATATGTGGAAGTGAATAATGAAATTGATGCTTTAAGGAAAACACGCAGGGCATTGTCGGCAGCCATCGAGTCGCTGAATAATAAACTTGCCGGAGAGATTGCCTGTCCTTCATGCGGATTCAGCTTTCTCGTATCTGACCGAAGCTTTGATGTAGAAAAAGGGAAGGCGGAGGTTAATGAGCAGGAGGAAAATTACAAACTCCTGTCATCGAAAATCGACGGGAACAGCCAAAAGCTTGAAACGTTCGAGACGGAGCAGAACCGGTTGAAAAATGAGAAACGTCACCTGTCCACTCAAAAGAACGCATGGACTGACAAGATAGACGATGCACAAAGCAGTGTAAAGGGTGCATCGAACGAAATGGAAAAAATAAAACGCTGTCAGGTGCAAATTGCCGGGGATATCAATCAACTAAATGAAGAGATTGACGGTATTCTTCGCAAAGTGTTCGATGAAGCTTTCGAACTTGTTGACGAAGCCTATAAACTCAATGAGCGTAAGCAAAACGCACTCAGGGAAGAGACAGGCGCAGCCGAAAGCTCGATCATGACATTGGAAAGTACCATTCAGGAGATTCGGGAAAACACAGCCTTGGATATGCTCGAGTCTCTCAAAAAGTCACTGGGTGACTATCAGGTGCAGTCGTGTGATTTACTTTCTAAAAAGTCAAAGATTGAACTGGAAATCAGAACACTGGAAAGACAGGAGCAGAACTTTATCGAGTTCAAGACCTACCTGGCAAACACCAAGATTGAAGCCCTAAGTATGATTACCAACGAGTTCCTTGAAAGTATTGGCAGTGATATCCGCATTAAGTTCTCCGGTTTTACCGTGCTCAAATCGGGCAAGGTAAGAGAGAAAATATCTGTTTCGCTGATACGCTCAGGTATGGATTGCGGTTCTTTTGGGAAGTTCAGTGCAGGAGAAGCGGCACGGGTAAACCTGGCGACTATTCTGGCTATGCAGAAGCTTATAAATGGAAACTGCGGAACGGATAAAGGATTAGACCTGCTTGTTCTCGATGAAATTCTGGAAGCTGTCGATGAAGACGGACTAGCGTATATGTTTGCCGCACTGAACGGACTTTGCATTACCGCATTGGTAGTTTCTCACGGGAACATATCGGAATCGTATCCGCATACAATAAAAATAACAAAAGAAAACGGTGAATCACACATCGAAGATAACCGTGCATTCTGAAAAATTATAATAAATGGAGAACAACCTACTGAAAAAAGAAGAATTATTGGCCCTTGATATTGCGACCCATACAGGTTATTACAGTTTAAATGCTTTCGGCACATGGAATTTTACCGAATCCAAAAAGCGTAATAACAACAAACAGCATAAGGATTTCCGTGATACGATCATGGGCTTTGTCCTGCAACAGGGGATAAGGCATATTGTGGCCGAAGATATCAACGTCAATAATTACTTCTCGGATATGCGCAAGCTATCCGAATTCAGAGGTATACTCTTTGAGATTTGTGATGAGCTGAACCTGCCGGAGCCGACTTTTGTAAACGTAGCCACACTCAAAAAGTGGGCTACGGACAACGGCAGGGCAAGCAAACAGGAGATGATGCAAGCCTGCAAAGACAGGTACAATTTCCTGCCGGACGATGACAACGTATCGGATGCGTGCCATCTCTATCACTATTACATCCGCAAGTACAGAATATTTTAAAAGGCAGGAACATGAAAACTATAAGTAACAGCTCTTTAAGGGCAAAATTAATTGAAGCTTCCAATCAGCTGACAGATTACATGGTAGATTATTATTCACTACAAGTAATCGGGATGTGGAAACCAATAACCAGGCGGCTGAGAACTGCGTAGATGAAGAATCAGTCAGAAACAGGACTCTGCTGTTCAATAAATATGTACTCCCGAACCTGAATCTCGTTTTCAAGCTTTGTATCCAATACTCCTACTACGGGGCAGACGTGGAAGATAATTTTAACGAGGTACTTATTAATTTCTATAAGTACATCGAGACTTACGACACTTCGCGTTCTCTGCAAACATGGCTGCATATTGTAACCAAAAGACTTGTGTGCGACCTCAATAACCGCAAAAGCCAGTTAAAACGTAACGATGATGTGGATGTGTACGAACTTGCCGGAACATTAACGGATGAGGATCAGGTAAGCTCCAATTGCATGAGTACCACCAATTATACCGAATTGTATAATGATGAAATCCTAAAAGCCCTGAATCAGTTGAAACCGATTTACAGGGATGCTTTACTCTTACAGCAGGCGGGGTATAAGCTCTATGAGATTATGGAGATTTCTTACAGGAACGGAAGCCTGAAAACAAAAAACATAGAGACTATCAAAAGCCGTTTATTTCTGGCAAAACAACAAATGAGAAACCTTATTAACCGGGATGGAGAAGCAAGAACAGATTAGTTTTACAATCAGGGTATTTTCTTTCCTGATGAAAGAAGCGGTGAATAAGGACTTTGTTTTTCCCGGTGGCGGTATTTCCCGCAAAACAATGGCGGCATACATCGATTCGCTTAAAGAATCCGGAACCGAGAGGCTGACGAATTATTGTATCTGTCAGGTATTTGCAATCTGTAGTTTCGGGTCCGCATATAACGGAAAGTGGAATGTCAGCCATTCGTTCGGCAAAAAAGCGATTGAACGCTTCGACAGGAATACAAAGGCAAACAATTTCCGGGAGGACGAATGGCTGAAACGCATCGGTCTTTCACGAACCGGTTTGCTTTGGCAATTCCGCCAAAGCAAAGAGCATCCGCTTGAAAAGTTTATTTATCCCGAATATGAGGAACGCACTAAACAGAGGATGCATAACTCCGAGGTGGGTTTTTATATCTGCCAGATTTCGACTCTGCTCTGGACTCCTTTTTCGAAAGCTTGCAGATCGTGTAAAAACGAGCAAAGGTGTAAGAATATAACCGGACGCAAATACGAAGAACTGTACCGTATAAGAACAGAAGAATACAAAAAATCAAACAGGAAATGACTTCAAACAAACGAAATCCGTTAAGTGCGGAATTCCTGTATGAGCTTTATTCTTCTGCGATACGGTTCGATTATATCTGCAATATCATTGTATCCCATATGCGCAGGGAATACCTTCCCGACAGGACGTTCCAGAAGATTCAGGAGGTAATTGCCAATCATTACAGGACCTATAAAAAGCCTCCGGGCTATTCCGTTTTATCGCAGGTCTTCGCCGGTGACTACGATGCCATAGAACTAATAAATACGTTCAGGGATTATGATGATGACCATGATACCGAAATCGTTGTAGATATGCTGGAATCCTACATAAAAGGAGTGGAATTGCAGAACGTATATGCACAAGTAGGAAAGCTCTACAACCAGAACAAACAAAACGAAGCACAGGAAAAATTAAAGGAATATGCCCGGTGGCTTTCGGGCTTTACTCTAAAGACAACCGCATTTATAGATGTAGCCAAAACTTTTTCAAACCGTTTCGACCAGAACCGACAACGGGAACTGGAAAGCAGAATTTCGGGGCTTAAACAGGTGACCCGCTTTTACATACCGGATATAGACTCGCTGAACAACGGCAGGGATTTACGGGGGCAACTTTCCTGTTTCCTTGCATCGACAGGCGTTGGTAAGTCGCATATGGCAAAGCATATAGGTATCAGGGCGAACATTGACGATGCGTTGCACGTACTGCATTTCCAATTGGAAGGATCGGAAGAAGAGGCTCTGAATGCTTATTCGGGCGGACTGATTTCCAAAAATGCTTTTTATTATGAGCGTGGGAAGATATCGGATACCGAGATAAAGCATTTTGAAGCGCAGGTATCCCGGTATTCGGGCAGCATAACTGTCCGCAGCTTTCCACGGTTCAATACACATGTGTCTACACTCGATATTAAAAACGGCATAGCTGAATACCGGAAAATAAACGGGATTAATCCGGATATCGTCATTATCGACAGTATGGACTTGCTGACAGACGCAGGCAAAAAACACTGGAATGCCGAGCATGAGCGAAGTAAACGCATTGCGGTTGCTAATGACCTGAAAGACCTGGCTGCGGACGAGAAGGTATGGATGGTGGCCACTTATCAGGCTACTATCGAAAACCGGGATTGGCTCAACGATGAGAAAAACGTGCTGACCGAGTATAATTGTGCCGAAGCCAAAGGGCTTGCCCGTCCCTGCACGCATTTACTGAGCCTGAACCAATCATCATCTGAACGAACGGAAGACATAATGCGGATTCACATAGCCAAATCACGCTTCTTTAAAAAAGGGGACACTTTCAGGATAGCCACCGACTACGATAACGAAGTATTCTACGATGCACAAAGAACCATCAACCTGAAGAAATATTCTTAAAATGGCATTGACAAAATCGGAAACAGAGCATTTAATATCGGAAATAAGCCGTGAGCTCGGAGCCAAACGGGATGGTGGGTATAAAAACCTGATCTGTCAGTGCCCGTTTTGTAAGAAAGAAGGGAAATTCGGGATATACGTAGGTAAGGAAACCGAGCGTAAAAAGCTGTTTATGTCGCATTGCTTTTCCTGCGGTGCATCTACATACACACTGGAACAACTGCTTGAGACAATCGGACGGGTTGACCTGATGGTTACACCCGTGGCTGATTTAAGTGCAAAGCTGGAACCTGCATTGTTGTTCCCTTTGGAATCGGAGGACAAGATAGACGATTCACTCGCAATTATCGAACTTCCGGATTTTTACAGGCGAACTTTTTCGGACAGCTACCTTAAATCAAGGGGATTCGTCTTTGACGATTATGAATACTTTCCGGCAGGAACAACCGGTCGCTTAAACTTCCGCTACAACGACTATGTAATATTCCCGGTAATTGATCAAGGCGATACTGTGGGTTACGTTGCCCGACACATTTGGAGCAAAGATGAAATAGAGAAACACAACAGACGGGCCAAGCTGCGGGGTGAATACCGGATCATGCGTTTTCGCAATTCCACTGAAAATGATTTTACCAGACTGCTTTATAATTATGATGCTGTCATAGAGGACGAAACGGATACCGTGATAATTGTCGAAGGTATTTTCGATGTGGTGGCACTGATCCGAAAACTCGAATTGTACGATAACAAGCAGATAGCGGTTGTTGCCACTTTCGGAAAGAAAATATCCCTGACCCAGATATTCAAACTTCAGAGTAAGGGGGTGGAAACGGTAATTATAGGTTATGACGGTGATGCGGTGGATTCAATCAAGAAAGCAGCCGGAGAACTGGGCAGGTATTTCGAAGTACTGATTGCGGATATAGAAGATCCGGCAAAAGACTGGCAAGACCTTTCCTATACGGAAATATACGATACACTGGCTTACCGCCTGAAAACCCCTTTGGAGTACACAATGACTAAAATTCAACAATAACAATGGAAGAACTCATGCAATGGCTCGAAGCCAACAAGATATGTTATACACCTGTCGATAAAGAGGTGGTAGAGATAGAGGATTTCGGCAGGTTATTCATTGCCGACCTCTCAAATGTACAATCTATTTTCAGGGGCACGAAGGATAATCTGATGTTCAATCTGATGGAGAACCCCCAGGTACTGATACATGAAGAAATCTATTATGTGGCTTTTGCTTTCGGGAAGAACTGGTATTACTATGACTTAAGGGAAGACTTTAAATTCAATATACTCAAATACATCGGAAAACGCAAACCCGTAACAATGGATGTGCCTTTTGTAAATCTGGGTATCCATACGCCATTTGAGCTGTTGAACGGTTCGGGAGATATCAGCCTGTGGATAAAGAAAGCAAAAGCATTGGGACATACAGCTATCGGTATCTGCGACCGCAATACAATGGCTGCTACCCTTACACTTCAAAGGGAGTGTGCAAAAGAAGGTATAAAACATGTTTTCGGATACTCGTTTACGGCTGTACAATCGGATGAAAAAGTAGACCTGAAAATCTATTGCCGGTCGCAGCAGGGATTAAGGAACCTCTTGCGCATCCATAAGAAAATCATGGTGGATGCTGCGGACAATACGATAAGCATTACCGACCTGCTGCTTTATGCCAAAGGAAATGTACTTGTACTGGGTAAAATGTCTTCCTACTGGATGAAAGACAATACGCATATTGTGGTACTGCTTAAAGAAGCTTTCGACAAAATTTACTATCAGGTGGATTTGTCGGAATATAAAGCCGAGCGTATCGATGCCACACTGTTAATGGCTACGAAATATTATTTCGATCATTTTTACCTGAAAGAGAGCAAGTTGTTTATTGTGGAGCCTGTACTTATATGTGACAATTATTATGTGGATAAAGATGAGGCGAGGAATAAAATCATCCTCAATAAAATAGCTTCGGGGGCGGCTCATGAGCAATCGGACGACCAGTATTTCAAGGATGTTGACGAGCATTCCAATACAATCAGGCAGGTGTTCTCTACCGAAAAATGGCATATAGAATCGTTGTTTGAACGGATGTGTGCCAATACTATTAAGATTGCCGAGGGAGCTGCAGCCCATTTTGAAACAGGCAGAATGTATATGCCCCGCTACGTGATGAGCGATGAGGAAATTACAACGTACCGGGACCGCCGCAAGATGTTCCATGCCCTGCTTGAAGAAGGATTGAAAGCAAAGGTTGCCGCATCCGATCATGAGACATACCGCAAAAGGCTTGAAGAAGAAACCTATATCATCGAATCGACCAATAATGTCGATTACTTCCTTATCCAGTGGGACATGGTCAAAGAAGCCCGTAAGAGGGGCATCGCCGTGGGTGTGGGGCGTGGTTCGGCAGGAGGTTCGCTGGTGTCGTACCTGTTGGGAATAATCACTATCGACCCCATTAAATACGGGCTGATATTCTCACGCTTTTTGGTGCCGGAAAGATGCGGACTGAATTGGGTAGAACAGATTACGGTAATCGGTGAAGATGTACAGGTGCAACCCGGAAATAATATTGTTGAGGTCAACATAAACGCAAAGAGGCTTCTATTCTTCAAAGATGCGGAACTGAGAATTATAAGGGACGAAAAAGAAAAGACCGTATATGCCGATCAGTTGCATGAGGGCGATGAAATCCTTTTTGACAACAGGGACTTATTGTGGACTTTAAACGAAATATAAGGTCTAAGACCTTTTTGTCATTCACTCAGACATAACAGCAACTGTTAGTTTTACGCTTAAAAACCACATTACATACATTCTTTTTAATCGTATGCACCAATCATTTGTATCGACAACGACTCACAGAGGCAAGACCTTATTTCACGGCAACTGTTTAGATGTCCTGCCCTTACTGAAGCAGCAAGGGGTAAAAGTGAATATGATACTTACAGATCCCCCTTATGGCACCACGCAATGTAAGTGGGATACGGTTATCGATCTGACCGAAATGTGGCGTTGTATAGAGCCGGTCGTTTATGACAATACACCGATACTCTTATTTTCACAGCAGCCTTTTACAAGTATTCTCGGACATTCAAACATTAAAAACCTGCGGTATAACTGGATCTGGGAAAAGACCCATGCAACGGGTTTTCTCAATGCAAACAGGATGCCGATGAAATGCCATGAAGAAATTCTGGTCTTTTATAAAAAGTTACCTTACTACCAACCCGTTAAAACAAGCGGACATAAACGCAAGGTGATCAAGGCAAGCCACAGGGAAATATGCTATAGGGAAGATATCTATGCGGATTACAGTAACTTTTCAGATTATGACAGTACGGAACGTTACCCCAGAAGTGTTATCCGGTTCAAAAGCGATAAGCAGAAAAGCAGCCTTCATCCGACACAGAAACCGGTAGAACTACTGGAATATTTCATAAAGACGTATACCAGAGAAGGTGATGTGGTACTCGATTTTGCGATGGGCAGCGGCAGTACGGGGGAAGCCTGTGAAAACACGGGAAGAAAATTTATAGGTATCGAAATTATGGAGAAAATTTATAATACCGCTTATGACAGGTTGATAATATGAAAATTCAGCAAATAAGAATTATTAAAGCAGACAAAACGGTTTCAGTACTGGACAGTTTTGTAGACAAAGGATTGAAACGGGGCGGCCACTCGGCTGCCCCCGATATAGATACCGACTTTGCCTCGGACAGGAGGCAGGAAATCAAGGAATATCTTGAAAGCAGGTACAATGTGAACGGCAGGCAACGGGTATTCTCTGCCGGAACTTTTACCACCATGAAGCTGAAAGCGGTATTAAAGGATGTGGCAAGAGTTTACCGTGTTCCGGTAAAGCTGGTCAATTATATCAATGCGATATTCGAGGAAGATTCAATGGATTGGACGCAGCTGTTCAAGCTCGTTGCCATAAATAAGAAGGTAAGGTCGTTTGTGCTCGACTACCCCGATGTGATAGAGGATATACGAACCATTATGGGGCAACCCCGTTCGGCTTCGATCCATGCTTCGGCGATTATCGTCACACCGGATGAAAAGGACGGGCAGCCTGCGGAATGTTTTGATTTTTTGCCTATCCGCAAGATGGACGGTTTACTGGTCTCGGAGTTTGACGGTAATCAGGTAGAGTCTATCGGGCTTCTCAAAGAGGACGTTCTGGCAACAAAGGAACTCTCCAAGCTGAGTGCCGTTATCGGTATCGTAAATAAAACATACGGCAAGAATTACAGTATGGAACACATCACGGAACGTCAAACAGAAGATATAAAGACCTACCGCTTACTATCGGCAGGGTATACGCAGAATGTATTTCAGTTCGCATCGAGAGGTATTACCCGTTTCATTATGGATGTACAGCCGAATTGTGTCGAGGACCTGATCGCCATTAATGCACTGTACCGTCCGGCAACACTCGAAATCGGGGCGACAGAAGATTATATCCGTTATAAACGTGGCGAAGTAGCCCCGGTCTATAATTTCGGGACTTACGAGGCTACAAAAAACACATTCGGCATTATGACCTATCAGGAGCAATTTATGAGTATAGCCCATACACTGGGAGGCTTTGACCTGGGTAAGACCGACTACCTGCGTAAAGCAATCGGTAAGAAGAACGCCGATTTGATGGCAACTCTCAAAGATGATTTTATAAAAGGAGCGGTAACGAACGGTTGCCCTGAGTACGAGGCACAGGAAATCTGGCATAAGATCGAGGTGGCGGGAAAATATTCCTTCAATCGCAGCCACGCTGCAGCTTACGCCCTGACCGCTTATTGCGGAGCATGGCTAAAAGCAAACTATCCGACTGCTTTTTATACGGTGGCCCTTCAATGGTGCGACGATAAGGAGACACCCTTACTGATGTCCGAGATGGAGCAATGCAGCGAGGCTAAAATTGTAGCACCGGATATAAATGTTTCCCACAAAGAATTCTACACGGATTATACTACAAATAAGATATTCTGGTCATTGACCCGGATAAAAATGTTAGGGACGAAAGCCGTAGATTATATCATCAACGAACGGGAGAAGAACGGAGCGTTTACCTCTATTCAGAATTTCGTACACCGGATATTCAAATACAAACTAAAAAAATTCCAATATTGGGACGACCCCGACAATGAAGACGAGGCAATCCGCATCCCTGTGAATTCCCTGCATGTACGTCATTTGATACTTGCAGGATGTTTTGACCGGTTGGAGAAGATAAGCTCCATCAATGAGAGGTACACAATACTCGAAACAGCAAGTAAAGAACTCGGCTTGGCCGCAGATGCGAATGACTATTACAAACAATACTTCGAGGTAGACCATTTCTGGTCGATACAGCAAATCGGGATATCGGGTATAGGGCAAATCGATTACAGGCGTATTTATGATAATTCAGAAAGCAAAAACAAAATAAAGGGTAAGGCTTCGTATATGTCTTTGCGGGATGCTCTTGTTCTGGAAAATGAAGGTAAGCGTATAGCGGTTTGTGCTACGGTGGTGGAAGTGGACGAGGTATCGTACAAGGACAAGACATCGGGCGAAAAGAAACAGTTCTGCAAAATCAAGCTTCAACAGAATAACGAACTTATCGAACTGGTATGCTGGAGTGAATTCTATCTGGAGCATAAAAACGAAATCAATACCCTTAAAGACCGCATTGTCATTGTCACATCGGTTATAAAATACAGCGACTACTCAGGGTGTAACTGCCTGAATACATTTAGAACCACTTTACTATTTAAACTATAATTATGGCTGCTATACAAACAGAAGCAAAGATATATACAGGGATAGGACTCGACTTTGAGACCGGTTCACTGGATTGTACCACAGGGGCATGTACTCAACTTGCGATGCAAGCCATAAGGCTGGATACATTCGACCTACTGGAACGGTATATGAAATACATCGCACCCTATGATAAACAGGAGACAGGCGGCTCCGTCAAAAGAAAGGTGCTGAAAAACAAGCATGAAATGTTACAGGGTAAGGAAAGTATGGACTACCAGCCAGCTGCCCTTGAGTATTCGGGTATCACGATGGATATGCTGATATCTATGGGTGTAGATATCAAAGAGGTGGCTGTATCGGTTATAGATTTTGCCAAACGCAATACGCTCAGTAAAGGGCATCAGGCTAAACCTGTACTTATAGGACAGAATATAACTTTTGATATCGGTTTTTTACAGCAACTCATGAACTACAGCGGTCTGGTCAAAGACTTTGAGAAAGTATTTGCCGGGACTAAGGACTTCTACGGTAACTTTCAGCCTCATTATTTAGATTCGATGGCTCTGGCAAGGCTTGTGTTTGCAGGCGATGCTTTGATGACATCCTATAAACTGGAAATAATATCGGAACGCCTGGGCATCGAGCTGGATGACGCTCACGATGCGGACGCGGACGTGACAGCCTGTTTGAATGTGGTGAGGGTTTGCTCTTCCAGATTAAGGAGCCGGACGGACGAAGGTGGAATTACCATCCAGAGAAATGAAAAAACGAGAAACCATTTTAAAATCTGAAGTGATGGAAGAAAATAAGGAAAACGAAACGGTAACATTCAAAAAAGACGAGCTGGTTACTTATGGTGTATTGTATTATGACGGCAACGAAATGATGTGTGCCATTACCGGCTATGACCTGAATATCGCATTTAACATGAGGTTGATAAATTCTATTGCAGATGCCGAAAGCTGTGCAGATGCACTTGCCGATGTATTCTATCAGGCTTTGATGGAACAAATAATCGAGAAAAAAGGTGATTTGATAAAACCTGCGGAGAACGAAAATGCTATTCTTAACAAAGGACCCAAACCTGTAGATAATGGACAAGAAACAAGCAGTCGATGATGAACCCAAACTGACGGATGCACAGATAGAATTCTGCACCTTGTATGTTTATGGCGACTGTGAATTTGCAGGACAGCATATAAAGTGTTACAGGGAGGTTTTCGGTGAGGACACAAAAAATATAGCGGTTGCAAGCCGTAAACTGCTGGCAAAGCCGCAGGTTCAGGCCAAGATAAAGGAACTTCTTGCCGGATTACAGACCGAAACGGAAAATATAGCTGTCAAGCTACAGGTAGCCGAAACGTTAAAAGCCGTCATGGAGGAAACTTCATCCGCACAATTTATGGATAAATTCGGTATATCCTTGTCTCCCGCCCCCTTACGTGCCGTATCGGTAAATGCCGCCAAAGCGTTGATGGAACTTTACCCCATCAGGCATGTACAGGAGTCACGTATGAAAATAGATGGAGGTACCACAGGGATCGTATTTAATGTAATCGTTCCCGAAAACAAATCCGATGAAGAAGTTAAAGATTAGCCGCAAGACTGTGGAAAGGGCAGTTTATATCCTGATAATTATCGGACTTGTAGTATACGGGCTAAAAGATGCTGAAGTAGCTGTAAAACTGATAAAATCAGTAATCGAAGCATTTTCAATTATATTATAGATGACTAGCATGACACAATTTAGAGAATTCGTACTGGGTAATTTCAAGTCTTTGGTACTTGTATTGTCCTTTATAGTGACGATGTATGTGCAACACGTAAACAATACGACTCACATAGCCGAACTAACGGCTAAATGTACGGGACTTGAACTGAAAATACAGGATCAGTACGAAAGGATCGATGCAATAAAGCTGGATAAAGCGGTATTTGAGGCAACGATGACGCAATTTACATCGATTCAGACTGACATCAGGGAAATGAGAAGTGATATAAAGGAATTGTTGCAGAAATAGTGAGGTGAAGATATCATTGATTTTAGTATGCTCATTTGTTTTTATGTTCAGCAGTACATTCCCGGTTCGGGCCGGGAGTCGGTTGTTCTTACTTTGAACGGGTCGTTTGATCGATAACTATATAAACCCAAAAGGATGATTAAGGAAAGCAGTGCGGTTATTATCGTTCAGTCGGTCAGATTGGAGGATATGAAGTTAACGGGATTGGTCGGTGCCAGGGCAATCGTTACCGAAGACCTCGTTTGCAACGGAAGAAAGAATAAAGGGTATATGGTATGTCTTATTGAGCCATATCTGGAAAAATATATCTGGTTTGTTCCACAGGAATCGGTAAAAATCGATGAATAAAGTATTTTTTATAATGCTGTCTGCCATCGTTTCGTTGGTTACGGCTTGTTTTCTATTGTATGGGCGTGCAGTAGAAATGCAGAAAGAGAGGGACAGGCATAAAGGAAACACGATTTCCTTACTTTCAGACATAAAAAGATTACAGATTGATTCAACAACAATGGCGGTCGACACAAAGGTATTACGCCTTACGGTAGATGAACTTGAAGATAACAGGGCAGAGGATCTGGAGCATATACGAAAACTGGGTGTAAGGGTAAATAGTTTACAGACTTTAGCCAAGCATTCGGTGGAAGTAAATGCTCCCATCCAAGCCGAAGTAAGGGACTCGGTGGTTGTCCGTGATACTTTGACAATTCAGGTAAAAGCCATCATAATGGATACTCCTTATTTACAGGTCTCAGGAATTATAGAGAACAATCAGTTAACAGGTAATATATATCTTCCGGTTAATTTGTATCAGGCGGTTTGGATTGAATACAAGTATCGATTCTTATGGTGGAGGTGGGGTGTAAAAGCGATACACCAGACTATCAGCAGTGATAACCCGTATGTAGAGATTGGGTATTCGGAGTATATTATAATTGAAAAATAACTATATCTTTGTTCGAAATTTAAAAACAAATAATAATGAAAGAATTACTGGAAAACTTAAATGTACTGATCTCAGACTTTACTAAAGACTCAGCACAACAAGCTGACAATGGTAATAAAGCTGCCGGCACTAGAGCAAGAAAAGCATCATTAGCTATAGAGAAAGCGTTGAAAGAATTTAGAAAAGTGTCTGTAGATCATAGCAAGAAGTAGATTATCACAAGCTTTTGATAAGGTGGAAGCATTGAAAAAATGAAGAAGAGTTTTGTATGTTATAGAAAAGGAGTCATCAGAAGATGGTTCCTTTTTTATTGTGCCTTGATACTATCGGTTCTTTCCAGAGTTTAAGAGTCACAAGTTCCTGTATCAGGTTTATTGAAAAATCTGCCTGACTGTATTCTCTTTCATTTGTCAATATATATCATTTAAATAAACTTAACTAAAATAACTTAATTAATAGATAGTATATATAAATAAATAATTTAGTTTTGTATTAAATTAACAGACTTATATATTAACTAACAATAGTATAAAAAACATATATACAAGACTATAATCTATTTTCAAAATAAACATAAAATAACAATCGGAAGGTAATTCAAGAAATTGGCTGAGGCTTATATTTCTCTGCATTTAACCTTCTTATGAGATGTTCCCTGAAACTTCCCCGGGTTAGCTATTGCCTGAAGTTTCATGTTCTGCTTTTTAATTTATCTATACTAGAAGTACAAACTACCAATAATTATTACTTTTTTTATGAAGAAACGATTTACGCATTTACTTCTCCTGTCATTATGTACAGGAAGCCTCTTTGCGCAGTCGCCCGGAGGCGTGGGCAGTCCCGAACTCTGGTTTCAGGCAAGGCCTACAGGCACAGACCTGAACGGCACTTACCGCTGGCAGGATTTCAGCGGCGATTCGCTGCGTCTGAATGTATACAGCGATCAGGGAGCCGCCCTCGGGGATGAGTTTACTAACAGTTCCGTCCGTTTTTACAACGGCAATCCCACTTTGAGCCTGAATAAATCGCTCGACACGAAAACAAGAGATGTACGCCTGAAACGTACCAACCTGTCCCAGGCCACCATTATCGGCCTATTCGCACCCAATGCCAACTTCGACAAGGAAATGATTCTCTACGGATTAAACGGCCGTCCCGGACAAGGTGTACTGGTCACTACCGATAAAATCATACCGAGCATTGAAAGCGGCAAAAGTAAATTCGATTACGGACAGTTGGAAGGCATGGATTTGATGTATTCATCTACTGATACCGAAGCAAGTGTTAATGACTTCCGGGTTAAATCCATGCGTATAGCCGCCTATTACCGCAGCATACCTCCCGCCACTAGCATCTGGGGAGAAAAAGATATAGCTACCTTAAGCTTAGGCAGCACCTACAGTAAAACCAACGTTAATTATAACTCGACCTTTTCGCTAACAAGTAGCGAGAACAAAGCTTTCACAGGTTATATACCCGAACTTATCGCCTACAACCGCCTGCTTACCCCCATAGAAAGGCGTAGGGTCGATTCCTATCTGGCTATCAAATATGCCTTGTCACTCCCTGTTTCCTATATAGGAAGCAATGAAGAACTCCTTTGGGACTATGCAGCTAATCCTGCCTACAATAACCGGATTACAGCTATTTACAGGGATAAGAGCAGCGGGCTTTACCAATATGAATCAGGCACAAGCTATGAAGAACTAACCAATTACTCCGACCAGAACGATTACTTCTACAACAGCAGCCCTTATAACCGTTCGTCGGCTTCCCGCCTGCTTGTTTTAGGCCGTCAGGATGCCAGTCCGTTAAAAGACAACAATTACCTTTTCTGGGGAGATAATAACGACGCTATTAAGATCAAAGAGATAGAAGGCAAGCTGGGATATAAAATAATGAGTCGCCAGTGGCTTGTTAAAACCAATATAGCTGTTACCACACCGGCTGAAAGAGCACTTGCCTGGCAGCAATACGATCTTGTTATCGGTACAAACGGATTCAAATCTTCGGTAACAAAATCCTCCACAACTACAGTACAGGGAGTAGCTTATACTGCTATTCCTTTAGCGGATTCGGACGGCTATCTGGGACTAAGCGGATTCTCTATCAGTGGCGATTTCTATATCAAATTCGGTTCGAATCAAAGCATTCTTTCAAATGGTAGCCATGACTATGGCTATTACATCACCACATCAGGAAGTGTATATCCGATCATACAAGGGGTAGTATCTGCGAACTCTGTACTTTCGGTGGTATTGGCCTCAAAGATAGAAATGGAGAAACGCGGTAATATCGTTTTCCTGCGTGTCAATGGAACCAGACAGGCTAAGACTGAAATTACGATTGCCGCTTCAGATATGAATAAGCCTTACTATGGAGCTATCAGTATGTTGAAAGGCGGCAGCGACAGTAAAATAGGAGAACTGCGCCACGGAGGGTTTACCGATACGGGTAATAAGATCGAACTTTCTTATGCATCGACCCGTGCTGCTGAATTCAAAGACAATAACAAAGGACGCAGTTTTTTGGTTATCGACCGTTCGGGATCAGGCAGTATTGATGTGAATACAGCTGAAATTATCGAAGTAGATGAAGTCGATATTACACGTCAAAAAGCTGTTTTTAATAATGTATTCCTGAACACAGGGGATGAGTTTACCTTTATGTACCGTGAATCTGATATTGCCGGAGAAATAGAAGTAACCGATCCTACTTGTAATCAGACTGACGGAAAAATCAAAATCAGGCTGACTTCCGGAAATCCAGCTTTCAATTATACCCTGACCGATGTAAATACAGGGCAGGTTGTCAAATCAGGCAAAGAGTTCGATTATACCATCGAGATAAACGGGCTTAGGGGAGGAACTTATGATCTGGCAATCACCGAAGCCGGAGGCTTTAACTTCCAGAATATCGATACCACTATTAAACCCACCCGTGCCAAAACCACCAACTGTTTACCTGTTATGGACGGAGCTTTGGAATGGACAATCTCCAACCTGACCGATTCATATATGATCGGTTATACCACTTTTGTCGAGGATGTGAATAATACCAAGAATATCATTCATTACGGATTGAAGAAACAGGGTGCAAACCTCTATATAGTAACCAACGGAAAAGTAGCCACATCTGTTCTTACTTCGGTTGCTGTAGGCGATGTGATTCGTATTGAAAAAACGATGAGCGGTCTTAAATATAAGAAGAATGCTACTCAGATTGCAACAGGCAGTATTTCATGGCTCGATTACCTTTTGAAATTTTATGGACTGATCGATACCAGCTTCGGTCCTGCCGAGATACTCAATGTTACAGCCACCGGCTTCTTCAACCTTGCCGATTACAACTGGACAAAAATGGACAACCTGACTATCGGGCAATCCAACAACTCTTCCATTATCTACAGGGTGACGCTGGACGATCCATGTAACGGAGATCCGCAGGAAGACCCTCAGCAAACGGTACAAACTGAAGCGGAAAGCGATAATATGACTGTTTTCTACAAGAATGCAGGAGATACAAGATCGGTAACTGCCCGTGTAACATTCGCAGAACCGGAGGTAGTAACCTTTACCGCTTACAGCATGACGGGAGTACTTATCAAGAAAGTGAATCTACCTACCCCCCGTGTATTGCAGGAAGCCGATTTTGATTTCACCCAATCCGGTGTGTATATTATCAAGGCGATTACTACCACCGGGGAGTTCAGTAAGAAAGTAATGGTTAAATAAGCATTCTTAGCACATATCAAATAAGAAAAAATAGAAATATGAAGACCAGAAAGAAACAATATATACTCATCGGCACACTGATAGCGTGTGCCGGGATATTGGGAGCGGTGACCTTCTCTCAGAAAAGCCCGCAGGAATATGCTTCTGTTTCGGCTGAAAGCAATACCAAACAGATAACGGCAACAGCCCGGGGTAATGCGGTGGACGTTCAGCCGTTAGATTCAGCCCGACAAGGAAAAGAAGCAGCAACAAAAACAGCCGTGATTGAATACCTTTCTACCAACAAAGAAGGTATTATCGGCAGTTATGCAGGCAAGCAGCTCGACAACCCTTCGGATAATATTTTCACTGTCAGTTTAGATCAGGCATTCTCTGAAAATGATAAAGTATGGTTGAGTTATGAACTGGAAGGCGTATCCGATTATACCAATATTCCCAAGAGTATCAATGACAGATTAGCAACAGGTGGTTATCTGGTGAAACTATCGGATAAGTTGGCTTTACAACGGGAACAACTCAATGTTGCATGGTTGAAAAAAGGAGATAACCGGATTCAGTTTAGTTTGCCCGAAAACGCTGAGTACGGATACAAGGTAAAGAACCTGTCCATAGAAGTGGAAAAAGGAGCAAACCAATCTCCTCTGATCGTAAACGCTACACAAACAAGCTATGACAATAAAGCTTATGTACATGGTTTTATTCAGGACAAGAACATTGCCGGCTCTAAAATCTATGTTGACGGAAAACAAATAAATGCTTCCAACGGCGAGTTTGAAACCGTTGTTCCGTTAAATGCAAACAGAACAGTAAACGTAAAAGCCATACTTGCAAATGGTAAAGAAGTAAGTAAAGAAATCAACTTTACAAACGGTGCTTCTGCCGATATCGAGTATGCCATGAATAACAATACCAAACAAACTTCTAAAACATTCAAGAAAGGTATTGCAGAAGATTTGAAACTTGAAACAGCTCTTTTGAATGTAGATTCAAAAGCTCTTTTGGCAACAAAAGATATCTCGATCACTACACTAAGATACATCGACCTTCCTGCTTTGGATATGGCTATGAGTAATGTGACGGCTTCACATAAAGGGTATCGTTTCCTTCCTCATGGAGAACACTTTGCCGACGGAGCTAAAGTAACTATCAAGTACGACCGTACCAAATTACCGAACGGTTATACGGAGGACGATATCAAGACATATTATTTTGACCTGGATACAAAACACTGGGTAGCATTAGAGCGTGATACGATCGATAAAAAAAATCAACTGATTGTATCTACCACTACTCACTTTACGGATATGATAAATGGGGTGATACAAACACCCGAATCTCCCGAAACGCAAGGTTTTGCACCTACGATGATGAACGACATCAAGGCAGCTGACCCTACGGCAAAAGTACAGGTGATTGCACCTCCTGCGGCTAACAACAGAGGTTCGGCAGGATTGAGCTACGGTTTTGAGATGCCTCCGGCACGTAACGGTATGCAACCTAGTCTGGGTATTCAATACAACTCGGATGGTGGAGCAGGATGGTTAGGCGAAGGCTGGGATTTAAGTACTCCAAGCATATCGGTAGATACCCGTTGGGGCGTACCCCGCTATGACGATGCGAAAGAAACCGAGACTTATTCGATGGGTGGAAGTATGCTTGTGACGATGGACGATGCGGGCGAAAGCTCCGTAGCACATCGTGGCGATAAGATCAACCGCAAAACAGACCGTCAGTTCTATCCGAGAAACGAAGGCAGCTTCTCGAAGATCATTCGTAAGGGCAGCACTCCTGCCGATTATACATGGGAAGTAACCGATAAGTCGGGAACTAAATATACATACGGTACAGTACTTAAAGGTTCTGCAAAAACATTAAACGGAAACAAAGATGTAATCGTAGAATGGAAACTGTCTCGCGTGGAAGAATTGCACGGCGATTATATCGAATACATTTATGAAACGGTAGACGAAACCGTTAAAGGTAGTCTGACAGCTAAAGCTATTTATCTGAAAGAGGTAAGAGCCGGTAATAAAGGAAATGATCCGCATACGGTGGTTACTTTAACAAGTACTACCCAGAAAGATAAGAAAACCAATTCGGCAAGATACGGTTTCCTTACTTCGAGTAATAAATTATTGAATAAGGTGGATATTGCTTTTGAGGGTCAAACGCTCAGAAGTTATACATTTGCTTATAAAAGCGGGGCTTTTAATACGAATATTCTGGATAAGGTGACGCATCTGGATGCTTACGGGGCTGAGTTTGCAAGTCATACGATGGACTATTATGATGATGTTAGAAATGGCGGAAATTATATGCCGTTTAAGACTCAGTCTGAGACTTGGAATTTGAATAATGACGGTATAGAGGCAGGGTTTATTAATCCGGTCAGTGGTCTGGGAGTTCCCGGATTCAGTGATAAGGCTTCCGCTTTGGGGGGAAGTAAAACAACAACTACTACTATATCTGCATATGTGGGTGTCGGTATTGGAAGTCCTATCAGTAAAGAGCTGTCGGCCGGAGCCAGTTATAGCCGTACAAGCTCTACGACACAGGGATTGGCAACACTGGTAGATATCAACGGTGACGGTCTGCCCGATAAGGTATATAAAAAAGGTAATTCGGTATACTACCGTCCTAATATTTCACAAAATCCGGATTCTCAGGCAGAATATGGGCAGGAGATAAAAATTGTGGGTATATCGAATTTCTCAAGAACGAAAGCTACTACAAATACTTTCGGTCCAAAAGCATATGTACCTTATGTATCTACAGGATCGGACGTTGGCAAAACGACCAGCAAAACCGATATATATTTCTCCGATTTAAATAACGACGGCCTTTTGGATGTAGTTATAGACGGTAAAGTATATTTCAACCATATAGAGTTCGACGGGTCAGGGAATGCAATCCCGACCTTTACGCTAAGCAGTGGCGATACGCCCAGTCCTATTATGGGAGGCGGCGTAATCGATGCAAGTGATACGCAAGTCGATCCTGCCGAGCAAGCCGAGTTAATAAAGAACTCCCCGTTACAGGATGTTGTTCGTGTCTGGCAAGCACCGTTTACTGGAACGATCAAGGTGGAAGGTAATGTTCAGTTACAGGCTCCGCAGGCAGGCTATGACGAAACAGAGTACGAAAAAGTGGACGGTGTGCGCATAGCTATTCAATCCGGTAGTACAGAGCGATGGAGCAAAGCTATTACCAAAGGTGATTTCTCGTCTTATCCGGCTAGTGTAAGCGGAATAACCGTCAGCAAAGGTCAAAGAATATATTTTCGGGTACAGTCCGGTACCAATGAAATGGCAAACGGTGCATTCGATCAGGTGAAATGGACTCCTGTCATTAGTTACACGGATCGTACCAACCAAATGAATCCGAATGGGCAGGGTACAGCCGTCTATACATTATCCGAAACGGATTATATAAGTATTGAATCTCCGAATTATGTACCATCAGCGTCCCCTGCTACAGTATCCGGTACATTTATAAAACCGGTGACTTCTGACAATATTACATTAAAAGCTGTCCTTTCTACAGATGAAACCATCGATGACGGGCATGGAAATGCGATTGCGAATCCCGCTTATCAGCAAGTTACCGTCTATCAAAGGACATTCAACTGGAATGAGACCTATAACGGAAACCTTTCCTTTAATGTAAACAATTCCATTGCAGGGGAAAATCTGCAATTATTGGTCGTTTCAGAGACTAATGTTGCTATTGAGAATATCAAATGGTCTCCGGTGATAGCCTATTCAATCGACGGATCGGCTGTCAGTACAGCAGGAACAGTTGCATATTCGGCTTACCCGACTATGTTATCTGAAGGCCAACCTTACAGCCTGACTGTCAATAATACAATAAAAGTAGAACCTAAATTCTCAGGCCTGCCTGCTATACCGGATATAACTATTAACGGTAAGCTATTGATGGCTGTAAAAAATATAACAGGTTTACTGGCTAAACAGGAGGTAAACATTACCAACGGTGTGGTTACACCGGCTTCCATAATTAATTCCGTTGCGGCACAGGCCGGCTCAATCTGGGTGGAATACTATATATCCGACGCCGGGTTATTCTCCCGGTTGGGTATCCCGCAAGCAGTAATAACAGCAAATGCGGTAGCTTCGACAGTAGCAGCAAATGCATTTACCGCAAGAAGCAATGACGGTTACGGTATTATGTACCGTGGTTGGGGGCAATTTGTTTATAATGCGGCGGATGGCCGTTACGGTAACCCCATCGACGAATCCTTGTTAGTACTGCCTCAGACTGAAGCAGCGGCAGACCCTATGAAAATGGTATTTATGCCGATGTCACCCGATAGTGACGGCAAAAAGTACTGGATGGGACAAACACCCGATAATTATATAAAGGGTTCTCTTATGTCCAGTTCGCGCCTTGGAGAACAAGATGTCGTATTAACCAATCCTCTGGCTGGCTTCAACAATATAAACGGCACAACGGGTAACTGTATCGAAGGTTCGGGAGCAAGTGCACCGGTTCTTCAAAGTAAAAGCAGCAGTACAGGTTATTTTCTGGGAGGTGGCATCGGGCCGATTTCCGGAAATATAAGTACCGCTTCCGGTTGGGAGAATACCCAAAGATCATTTACCGATATGAATGGTGACGGTTTTCCCGATATTATTACAGAGAATCAGGTGCAATATACCAATAGGAAAGGTGGATTTGACGGAGAAGTTTTAAGCGGCAACTATACACACTACAGTGAAAACAGTAGTAAGTCGGGCGGAGCCGGTGGCGGAGGCATTATCCTGTCGAATTCAAATACTTCCTCGGGAAATACCACTACCGGCACAAGCACAGAGAAAAAATCAACGGGAACCAGTTCGGGAAGTCTCTGGAGTAAAATTACAGCATACAGTAATGCCGCCAAGACTTCAGTAGAAAACGGAACTAATAAACTGAAAGCTTCCGGATCGCTGGATGGTTCAATCAATAACGATGAAACAGGTTATACGCTTGTCGATATGAACGGTGACGGTCTGCCCGATAAAATTAATGCCGATAAAACAGTACAGATTAATTTGGGGTACGGATTTGCGGATCCGGTAAACTGGAACCTGGATAAAATTCAGGAAGGTAAAAGTACTACTATCAGTGCAGGCGGTGGTTTGGGTTATGATATCAAGCAATCCAGTTTTTCCGGAGGGTTCGGTATAACGACCACCACCAGTAGCGTAAACTATATGCTTCTGGATGTAAACTCAGACGGCTTGCCCGATAAAGTATGGGAAGATGGAGGAAGTGTCCACGTTTCGCTTAATACAGGTAACGGATTCTCTCCTGCATTTGCGTGGACAGGAATGGAACGGATTAATAAAACAGCGTCAACTTCCGAATCTGCTAATGCAGCCGTGACTTTCGGGTTTGTAATTCCTTTCACTCCAATCAAGATAGTTGCCAATCCTGGAGGAAGCATTGCACAGAGCATGAGCCGCTCTTTGTATGATTTACGAGATGTTGACGGCGACGGTTTCCCCGAAATCGTCTCATCCGACGAAGATGGCAAGATGACGGTTTACCGATCCACGATAGCCCGTACCAACAAACTGAAATCCGTAAACAATCCATTAGGCGGCAGCTTTACCGTAG
>NZ_JAAKEM010000031.1:0-41894 GCF_011039195.1 Dysgonomonas sp. ZJ709 | reverse complement strand
TTTGATGGGTTCAAGAATCGGATACTTTCTAAGATTATGGCTCTGACGGTTATACAACTAATAAACAAACTAAACAATAAGAATATCAACAATTTAAAAACCTGTATTGCTTAAATGCACCACGGGTATTATTACTTAGTATATATTATTAAATATAAATACTAGAATAAATTATATTAATATACTAGATATAGTATATTATATATATGGTATAGAAGTGTGCATTAGAGACTGTACAAAAAAGCGCACTACGATGTGTATCATAGTGCGCCTGATGTCTGTATTTCGAAAGATATGGTGAAATCAGCTGCTTTTCGCCGTATAACTTATTCTTTTAGAAGAAGAAAGCAACCCCCAATTCGCCATTTATCTTTTTATTGACAATATCGCTCTCATTGAGTCCCATTTTGTCCATAAACATATTTGTATTGACGGTCGATATACCAACCCAAAGAGAAGCACGTGTATTTGTCGGCAACTTGCCTGTAATACCCACATGACCACCTACATATAGATTAGCATAGCTATCTTGGGTCACGTGCCATTTTGCAACATCTGTTTGTCGTATATCAGCTTTGGAATGAAAATTGACCAAACCCATCTGACCCTCTAAGAACAGAGCCGTAGTACGGTCTCTCAACAAATAACCTACACGACCGAGCGCCAAAGCTCCCCACGAAAAAGCATTATAATTGATCTCTTTTATTATAGCATCACCTATCGAATAATCATCGACACTGGCATTTGTATATCCGATTTTGATACGTGGCTCCAAACCTAAATATAGGCTCCCCGATTTTATCCAACTACGCTCCCAGCCTCCATAAAGCTGAACACCTCCGGGTGCACTGTTACCAAACATCTGATGACTCAATTGTATACCGGTCGTAAATAAACCTTTGTTATAAAATTCCGAATGTGAAATAATATCTGTGTCTGCGATAGATGTATTTTCATCCGTAATTATTGCTACACTACTAGCCATTGTTGTTTGTGAAACTACACTTAAAGTTGAGATAAAAAACAGTATTAATATATAATTTATTAGTCTCATACGTTTATAAAGTTCTACTATGATGTAATATTAGAAGTGAAAGTTTTGTTAAATACAAAGTTCGTAAAAAAAAACAATTTTTCATTACATTAGTCTGCCATTTAATTCATTTTCATTTATTTAACATTAACAATATTCTATTTTAGTTAAAAGGAGCAGGGTGCGTTAGCGCCCCCTGCTCTGCTTTTATATTTGATCTTTTTTACTATTACGGTATGCGAACACAACGCACAGACAAACCGTGAGCCTTGTCGTAAGCCTGAGCAGGATCAAAAGCTGCCGAATAAAAATTCAGACTATAACTATAAATAGTATTGGATAAATATGGTCGGTCTGTCCAGTAACCACCATACTGAGCTACATAATAAAATATATCGCCAGCTGTCAAGAGTTGCATACGTCCACCCGCAGGCCAGAAATTACCGTTTATAGTGCGTCCTTTATTGGTTTCGTTCCATGTCGTATTAAGTGCTGTTAATCCATTCCATGGCGATGTAGTGCCGACGAAAGTAGCAACACGCCAGTTTTCGGGACATGGGTCGTAAGCACTTTTAGTTGTGCCATATCCCCAAGAAGTATCATCCATATGAAGATTCATATAAAAAGTCAGCGGGTTAGCCACAAGTGTGCTGATGTTCAGACTACCACTGGCAGTACTACTTCGAGCCATTGTTGTAGATCCGACAGAATTATAAATGGCTCTCTGCGCCGGATTGAGAGATGCAATGTTGGCTGTTCCCGGGAGCGGATCTTTTCGTCCCCATTGATAATACAACCCGAAGGAGTTTACATTAGCTCCGACTGCTGTTGTTGCACCCAAGTTGCGATCCATAAACACGAGTCCGTTATTTGTAATCGTATTAGCTGTTGGGTCTTCATTGAGTACCCATATATGCCAGCTCCAAGCTATCGCACCACCAGTTTTGACGGCAGATACCATAGCGTTACCCTCTGCTGTACCTGCGGCAACAAACAAATAGCCTGCCAAACCGGTACCTGCCGGAAGTATCATCCTGATATTAGAATTAGCTGCTACACGATTCACATTATCTGTCCAGACCAAACCGGCTGTATAAGTTTCGGCAGCGGTAATACGTGTAGTTCCATCGGCATTTGCTTGACTAACAGGAATCAAAATAGCCGTAGATGGTTTCACTATATATGCATTGGCTTTACCGACAATGCTGCCCGAAGCACAAAGCAGATCGACCACCACATCGGCAAATTGACTTTCTTCGCTATAAAATCTTATTTTTGCCGTACCCAAAAATTTAGTGGGATTGGTCATGTCATTCGGAACCGTAAAGCTGACATTGGTTTCCACTGCGCCCTCACCTGTTCCGCCTGCGGTAGTCAACAAGCTATTAACCACGCCTCCGCCGGTATCAGTCAATTCGGCTTTCCACTTGGCATTCGATTTCACTTTGAACGAATAAGTACTGCCATCCATAAGATAGTATGGCTCTTTGGTATAAGTCAGGGCATAATTAATCTGACGAAGCAAAACGCTTTCGGTAACGGTTTTATTACTTCCGGTCAACGAAATATCGAGGCGGGATGCTTTTTCTAAAAATGGATTCACTGCTACCTCGGCTTGCGACATAGCCGTTATCTGTATATTTTCGGCCAGACTGCCTCCCGTAGGCGATGCAGTAGGTGTATAACCCTGCACCGGACTATATCCGGCAACGCTGGATAAAGTCATTACGGGCGATGCCGATAGAGGCTTCCAGTTTATATTTAGTACACGCGACGGTGCTACACCCGACGCAGCATTGCTCGGAAATTGAATAGTGTTTGCATCGACAGTCAACTCCAGACAGTTCTTGAGAGACAACCAGACTTCACCACTCCAAACATAAGGTCCTTTGCAAAACCCATTATTCTCATTTACATTAAAAACCATAAGTCCGATATGGCTTTTACGCATATCGACATCTGCCGACTCCGAATCGGTCAACATCGGTTTAAGCATACTTGCATTTTCTAATGAGACTCTGGGTAAATTAAGACCTTTTGTAGAATTAGCCTGAAGATTATCATTTTCTTTCAGTTCGAGCAAGGCACCTGCTCTTGGTTTAAGAGGTGAGCCGATAGTTACTTGCCCATACATACTAACTGTCGAAATGATTATTGTAAAAATTAGTAAACAGATTAGCTGTTTAAAGAATGATCTAGTTGAGATTCCACACATGTTTGTACACTTTTATTTATGTCAAGTCTATTTAATCGGGCGGCCAAAATAAAGAATACAATTAACTTTCCGCTTCATACACAGGCAAATATCCACTGTTTCAGCGAGTAAATATATAGAAAATTCCTCTATTAAAGAGTATGATTCACACATTAACTCTATTTTAACGAAATAAATACTTCTTTATCTATATTAATAAAACAAAGAAAATATGGTAAAGTTCGAATTGGGTGATATAACAATGCATATTCCAAATGCATGGAGTGATATTAAACTGGCAGACTATGAGCAATGGTTCAATAGTAAGCCGGAAAATAAAATGGAGTATATCCAGTTTGTAAGCGACATTTGCAAGATAGACAAAGAGTTGTTACTGCATTCGCCAACTCAGCTTTTCGATATGGTAGCTAACACCATAGACTTTGTATTCGATACCGACGTAAACCCATCGGGTAAAGCAACTATAAACGGAACAAATTATTTCGTTACACTTTCCGACAAACTTACCCTAGCCGAATGGGTAGATATAGAAAGCACGCTGGAGAGTGACAGCATGACCAAAATATCGGAGATACTGGCTATTGTGTGCCGACCTTCCGGCGAAAGCTATGATGCTCAGACAATAGATCGGAGAAAGGAGTTGTTCAGAAATCTGACCTGCGAAAAAGTTCTGCCACTGATCGCTTTTTTTTTGCGCAAAAAGCAAGAATCAGAAGCGATTTTGAACCATTATTCAGTGGTTCTGGCTCAAGCAAACCAATTTCTAAAGGATTCCAAAGCTTTTGTTCAAAATGGGGATGGTATAAAACGATTGCCGATCTGGCAGAGGATAAGATATACTTATTTGACGAAATCACTCGAAAAACAGTTGTCGAAGTTTTCGGATTTTTACTCTATCGGATAGACAAAGCTCGTGCCGAAGATGATCAATATAAATTTGAAAAACAAATAAGAAGATAAATTTATCACTTGTTATCAATTACTTATAAAAGTGTAGCAGAACTAGGTCTTGCTAAGTTTTTTTTATTGAGAACTAAGTATTATCTTTATGAGTATTAAACACACTATATATCTAAACACTACTAACACACATATCACAATTCTGATATTGATACATTGAGTAAAAAAAAGAGGCGGTGTCGTAAGTAAAATAATACCGTCAACTGGTTAGTCTCTTTGTCATTCTGAACGAAGTGAAGAATCCAAACTCTTGATTTGGAGATCCTTCACTTCGTTCAGGATGACAGAATGACACGAAAAATCGCTTATATCACACCCTCATTTAGCTTATCTATATAGCCGTGTTTTCAGTCGGCGACACCGGTGTCTTTTGCAGGAAGACGAAAAGGAACTATGAGCGTATAATACACAGGAACCGCCACTCCGTTTTGCGAGCCGGGTGTCCACCGAGGCATCGATTCTACAATGCGAACAGCCTCTTCGTCGCAACCGTGGCCAATACCTCTAAGCACCGTAATACCTGTCAGATCTCCATCTCTGGTTACAACAAAACGTATTACTATACGACCTTGCACACCTTCCTTTAATGCTTCTTCGGGATAAACGAGATTCGTGTGAATAAATTCTACCATAGCCATTTCTGCACCCACAAAGGAGGGCATTTGCTCTACAAATACATAAGGTTTTTCTTCCGTACTTTCTTCGTTACTATCTTCTTCGCACTGTATTTCTAGGGCTTTATTTATTATTATTTCATTTTGTGCATTCAGATTAATAGCGAGTGTTGTAAGTAGGATCAACAGTGTAGTTTTGAATATTCTCATTCGGTTAATTATTATGTATTAAGACTCCAAAAGTAAGTATTAAGATAAGATTGGGCAAGTATGACAAAACAAAAAGGCGAAACTTGTACAGTTGCGCCTTTATGCCTTTTTATAAACAATCTATGCTTTAACGCATCTCACACTCGATCCAAGTGCTTTCCTGTTAACATCTATTCCTGTATTAATAATCTGAAGGTAAGTACCGTGATTAACTATACCAAAATAGCAAGACGCATCTTTGTATGAGTGAGAGGCTGTCCAATAAAAACCCTTCTCGCCAATAGGTACCGTCCCATCAAATTGTCTGCCGACGAGATTTGCATCATTAGAACGCCCTCCCGACAGAGGATACAAGCCCAGCTTGTCGGAAAAGTCGAAAGCACTTCCCGCCTTACCTTCGACTACCACTAATGTAACATCCGATTCTTGCAAACCTTCCCAAGGGCTTCGACCGTCGGCCGAAACAAAAGGAATACGCCACCCCGCAGGGCATGGATCGAAATCGCCTTTACTTTGGGACATTTGCCCCCAAAAATCGGCATCCTCATTGTTGTAGAGATAATTATTTCCGATAAACCAACTGTTATATCCTATATATTGCAAAGGGTCGGTAATCGAGTTCTGTAAGTTTTCGTCAGGATTTTCGTTTGTCGTGGTACGAGTAATATCGGTTTTCACTCCATATAAAATGGTTTCGGGCGCAGAGGTGGAAGTCGACGGATTGTCTAATCCCGACGGACGGGGAAAAGGGTCTTTCCTCCCCCACTCGTAAGTGTTGCCCAAGGTTAAAAAGCCATCGGCAGGATTGTTGCTCAAAGCTCCCAGATTGCGATCCATAAATATATTTGTATCCGTTCCGTTGCTGTAAGTATATACCCGACCTTCATTATCGGGATCGTAGCCTGTAACCCAGATATGCCAGCTCCAACGGACAATACCTCCGACGCGTACAGCAACAACTGCATTACCGCCCAATTGGTCGTTCGTCTTGTTATGAGTAATTCTGATTACCGAAGTGCGCCCATTATCGCCATTCGGAAGGGATATATCTACTAAGCCCGAAACATCAGACCAATAGACTTCGGCTGTTACCTGCCCTGTCAAGGTCTGATTACCCAACATGCTATATTTTTCCCACATGTCGTATGCTTTAGTTACCGGAATTTCAAGGCTTTTTCCCAATGGTAGTATAAATGCATTCGAATTGGCATCCGATGGTGTTGTCACGGGATTGGTCGACGACTCTGTAAATAGTAGCCGTTCCCATATAGCACCATCCCATACATATATACCTTTAGACAGTCCATTATCTTCCGTCTGATTGTACACAACCAGACCGGTATGCGCATCTTTAGTAGTTGGCGAGGCATCTATTACACAAGGGGCAAGATTATCGGGTGCAATCAGATACACCCGTGGTAAACCCAAGCCTTTGGTGGTTTCTCCATCTTGTTTGAGTTCGAGTAAAGCACCTTCGACAGGCGCAATGGCAGAACCGATTGTTACCTGAGCACTAAGCCCGATTGCATGGAAAAAGAGGATATTCGTTAATAGTTTGGTTAGATAATTTATATTCATAATTACAATTCATCGAATAGTTAACATGTGAAAATGTGGCAATTAAATACTAGTTCCAAGACATTCCGTCTTGAAAAAGGAGGGTTATATATACAGCATTTGTGTATATATTAATACGTAATGATCTTTTATCTCTATAAAATCATTTCTGTATATAATAAAATATATTCAGTCTATTCTTCTAATAAAAAGGAGGGTCAACATCCAAATTCTCGCCCGATGAGTTGGCGATTAAATTTACTATGTACGAACTAGAATACATGTGTCATATGGATTTCAAGATGAACATTTTAAACTATTTCATTAACAGAGCATAATCTATGCATTAATAATAAAAATATAAAATAATTTAAGTTTTTTTTCAATACTATATGATTTATTTAAAATACAACGTAAGCTTATAACAATAAGTGATTCAGCATGATTCACTATAAATTGCTTTGCGTGCAACACACACTATATATCTGAAAGCAAACTGATTAAAAACAAGAAAAGCGAACCCTTAGATTCGCTTTTACATACATATAATAAAAGAATGTGTACAAAGTTGGACAGTCTACTTCATATCGTTTATTACTTTCTTAGTTTTGATACCTTTTACTACGTCCAAAACTTTTTTCTGATCGGCTTTCGAAACTTTTCCCGAAAGGGTTACTTCTTCGTCTTTCACCTCCACCCACACATCTTTAAATCCGGCATCGCCAAGTGCTACTGAAATAGCTGTTTTAAGCGACTCGTCGGGACTCACTGCTGCCACAGGCTCTACTACCTCGATCTCGTTAACCACCGATTTCACATTTTTCACTCCTTTTGCCACTTCTTCGGCGCCAACTCTTGCTTCTTCCGAGTCTACTGTACCCGATAGGGCTACAATACTGTTACGAACCGAGCATGAAACACCTGGGTAACGGGACAACAACGCATTTCTTACTTGACCTTGTGTCACCGCATCGTCGGGACTACAAGAATTAAATGTAAGACCTGTAAACATTAAAACTGCACAAATAAATAAGAACTTCTTCATAGCTTCTGAAATTTAGGTAAGACTTTATCGTCTAGTTGTATAACATATAGTGATTAGTATTTGTTTACATGTTTTAAAACAATAAAACAATTTCTCGTAATTCGTTATCAATAATATACTTCCAAGAAAATTGGACGTGTTTAGAAATAAGTTTTATTTGATTAACTATCTTCTTTGAATCACTCTTTTTTCAATTCCTTTAGTTCTTCTCTCAATTCATCATATTTTTTTTCCAATTGGATGGTATACAAAGTCAGTTCTTCTATTTTTTGTAAAAGTTTTGCTTGCATCTCTCCTACACTGATTCCGTTTTCTATTACTTCTTTTTCGGATGGAACACCGGAAAGATGTTTATGCTCGTTTATATGGTTCTCAACTTCTCTCAAACTAGGTAATTTGTATTCTCTATCAAACACAAAATCCGGCCATCCTGTGGCTTCTATTTTAATTTCTTTTGCCCGAATAGTGCCGTTCACCTCCAGTTTTGAAGTAGGTTTCTCTGTTCCCATTCCTATATTTCCATCATTAAGGATAACAAATTGGGGTTTACCTGCTGTGAAGAACTTCATACCTCTATAGGAACTTAACCAAAATGTGTACCCACTACCAACATTACTCCATGAATCTTCGCCCCATCTTAGAGCGTAGTGTCCCATTTTCTGATTATCGTATGTAAAATAATGACTAGGAGCCGCTCCTATTAATTTGTGTCCACTCACATTTATATCGCCTCCTACACTTAAATCACCCGTAGTACTGTTATTCCCTGTAGCATTCCACTGCGCATAAGAGCTAATTGTGCACAACACAAAAAATAGAATTATAAAAAAAACCTTCATAGTATTAAAATATTTTAAATTAATTCTACAAATATAAAAAAGGTTAATCACAAGGAACAAATTAAGGATATTATTTTCCGCTTGGCAAACCTTTATTCCCTTCATTATTTCATCGTACAAGCGTGGTATGAAACATATTCCTTTTGTTTGATGTCTAGCATAAATTTAAAGCCTTCTGGTTGTTCATTCAAAACTTTAAAAATCCAAATGAATTCCTCTCTAAGATATATAATATCAGTGGCATTATACTTAATTTTTTGATATTTTTGTTAAAAATATTTGTACTACTCAATCTTGATTTATTCGATTTAGCTTCTAACCTAACATAAGCTCGAAACAAGAAAAGGCTTTATGACATATTGATTCGCTCTATCATCCCTATTTTTCTCCCTGTCATTCCGAAACGCAGTGAGGAATCTGCTCTGAAATAAGCTAATAGCTACTGGCTTAACATCAAGAGACAGTAGATCCCTCACTACGTTTCGGGATGACAGAGTGTGATTAACTCATAACTTATTATTCATAACTCATAATCATTCCAAACACCCTCTCTGCATTCCTCCCCTAAGGGGAGGTTAGGAGGGGCTTTCAGTTCGGAATGACAGAGAGAAAAAGAGAGGTTGTTGGGAGTATATAAATGTATAAGCACAATAAGATATTCACCCCATTCCAGCACCTTATAATAGATGAGGCATCCCGAATTTACAATGCCTTTTCCACTTATTTATCTATCTAATAAAACTTATAATCAAAAAGATATGATAAACAATATCGTAGACATTTTTCGCAAACAGGCTAGTCAGCATCGTAGCATCAAGGCTTTTTATTACAATCGCAATTACGAATTAGGCAGCGGAAAAGAACAGCATCCGCTTTTCTGGCTCGAAGATCCTATCGGTGGTCGTAACCAGAATAACACTTTTACCAATTCGGTCAATTTTGCTGTACTTTTTATTCCCGACAAAGACAGAACGATCACAGAACTTCAGAATCTGGCATTTTCGACAGGGCTGAATATTATCGAACGCATAAAACAAGACGAAACATCTGCAATCGGCATCAAGCCCGACTGGACATATACCACCCTGCGCAACTATTACGACGACAATGCTTGCGGATGTCGTTTCTCGGTGAATTTTGTACAGGTAAATATGCAAAACCTTTGTCTGATTGAAGATCAGTTTGATGAGAATAAAGGTATTGAAAAGGAAGCGGCTCTTAATAATTCAAGTATGAAGTTGCCCGACAACTGCGAGGTATTCGCCAATAAATTCCCCGAATTTAATATCAGAACGTCTAAGAAATGAACAACGAAATAGTAAAAGTAATAGAAGCTATTGCCGGCGAAATAGTGAACCTCGCTCGACTTGTTCTCGAAGATAATACGATTGACTTAAAAGACAGTTCTTTGAGCGAAAGTATAAAAGTGGAGATAAAAAGTATGGGTGAGCCGGTAGTAATTGAAGCCCTCTTTGCAAACTACATCGGCTATCTGGAGCAGGGGCGACGTCCGCACCAAGGCAAGCAGCCTCCGACAGACGAGTTGCGCAACTGGGCTTTGTCGCGAGGAATACCCACCGACAACAGCACCCTATTCCTCATCAGCAGGGCAATATGGCGCGATGGTTACGAAGGACGCCCCATCCTTGCCACGCTCGAAGAAGAACTGAACAAGAAATTTGAAGATGAATGGTTCGATCAACTATTTGAGGCAACAATCGAAGAGCTGAGGTCACAGACCTTTTTATTGTCCGTCTGAGTATAACAATTATCGATAGTTATAACTTTAAGATGTAACATTAAATACGTTCTTCTACTCAATTAATATTTTAATAAATAAAAGACATGGGTATTTTCACACAAAATATAGCGAAAGAAAGCAAATCGCCGACTAAAGTTTCATTGGCTAATAATCCGAATTACGTACAATTCGAAAGTACGGGCGAAGTATCGAATCTTCCGATTGGAAATAAAAATAAGCTGATCGATATTAGCCTGACTATTCTGTCTACATCGCTGGATGCGGATAAATGTTTTATACCGATCACAGAAGAAGCGACAGAGACAGATCACTCGATAAAAGCGACCAGAAACAGGAACGAAGTAAATAACAATACATTTTTTCTCGATAGCTCTGCTTCTACCACTGCCGAAAACATAAGGTACTGTCTGATGAAAGATTCATTTTTCAATGGTAATTTTGATATTACAGTTCCGCCTATTGCTGCGGGTGCAAATGTTATAAACGGCTCTACAATACGAATGGTATCGAAACGGATCGGCTCAACATCAGGCATAAGGCTAACTGATTTGAATAACCTTTTTATTCGCTTTACCGACAATTCGACAACACCTCCTGCCAACGACAGTATTAGCGGTAGCTTGGACGATCCGAGCAATTGCGAAATAGAAATCGATATTTATCAGGATACGAATGTATTTTTGGGTGTAGCCGACAAAACAACATTGGGCACGCCTGTGGTCAGTCTGGCGAAAGCCTATTTTAACAATCCTATCTGGTTTGATATCAATAGCATCTGGGGGAATCAGCAAAAATACAGCAATTCATTTCTTCATACCGACACTTGGTGCGATGCAGGCACAGCTACCGACTATCGGTTCGTAGCAAAGCGTAGCGATGGCAAAAACCGAGAATCCTTTTACATATCGGATGTGCTTTATACCCTATCGGGATACAACAGAAATCTCGATAATGCCGATTTAACCGATTATGTATATGATACAACAAAGAAAAACAACGTAAAGCCACTTACCCGTCAGCCGATTCTGCCCCATGTGAAAGGGCAAAGCCAGTATTTCAACTTCGTACTGTCCGACCCCGATCGCAACAATATTACGAATGAATACAATATGGGTATTCGCTACGAACTGAAAACCCAATCGGGCAGCAATCTGGGATATCTTGTATCGAATATGCAGAACAGAAAGAAGTTTAGTATAGTGAATACCATCAGACTCGATATAGACAATCTACTGGAAACGCATGCCCAACGCGAGAAGATAGGCATTGTAGAAGTCTATTTATCTAAAGACGGCAATAAGAGCAGCGAACCGCTTACATTCAACATATTACCCGAATCGCTGTATAAGGTAAATGACTTTGCATTCCTCAATTCGATGGGCGGATGGAGCTCGTTCAATTTTTCAGGAACAGAGGAAACCGATTTCAGAACAAGTACCAACACGCTGTACAAGACACAGACACCTGCTTATTCTATCAGCAGCGATATAGAATCGGTTTACACGAAAGAGGTAAGCGAACAATTCATTGTACAAACCATGCCAATAAAAGCACATATAGCCGAGTGGCTCAAAGAGTTGAGTGCTTCGCCTGCCGTATATGAACTGTCGACCAAGCGATACGTAATTGTGGACGAACTGAATATAAAGCCAAACAGCAAAGACGACCTTTTTGCGTTACAGATGAAATATCATTACTCCGATTCGTATAATGGGAGCGTGAAAGGATAAATAAAACGCCGATGAACAGGAAAAGACTGAACAACAAATAGTTAAAAAAACAGATTTTGAGGCGTTATATAGACGCCATTTAGATTCTTTTGTATATCTTTATACTTAACTATTGTAAACTCGAAATTAGACTTCCAAGTTTAATACAAAGGCTACAAGATTACACCAAAACTCAACTCACTTTCTTTTATTTCACAAAACATAGTAGCCAGATTATCGCGCTGCGTATACTCCATGCGAGTATAACGTTTGCGAAGAAAAAGGATAGTCTCTATAAATAGAGAGAAGTACGGATAGTGATGTCTGTACTTTTTTTGTTTATACTACCCCGAATATTATTAAAAGAATCCGTGATGCTTTTGGGCAATATAAGTTTTTTAAGTTGTTCATATTCTTGCTGTTTACTTTGCTAATCAATTGTATCAGCCACATTTTATTATTTATTGAACAGTATTTTTAGGAATCATAAAAGGTTTATAATAAATTTACACCTCAAATAAATATGTTAACCTTTTAAATTCTAAGAAACATGCACTCATCAACTACGCTGACCACTAATAATCGCATAGAAATAGCGGATATATTACGTGGTTTTGCCGTAATGGGAATTACCCTTATTCATTTTATCGAACGGTTCAGCCTCAACAGCTTCCCCGAAGAAACCAGCAATTTCCTGTTATTTACGGACAGGGTAATCTGGGACAGTATATTTTTCACCTTTTCCGGTAAAGCCTACTGCATTTTCGCATTGCTTTTCGGATTCAGTTTCTTCATTCAAGACAACTCACAAAAAGAAAAAGGAAAAGATTTTCGTGGACGGTTTGCCTGGCGGTTGGTACTGCTTTTTGTTATAGCATGCGTCAATTCGACTTTGTTTCCCGGCGAAATACTGATACTCTATGCATTGCTTGGTTATGTAATGATCGCAGTTTGTCGTTTTTCTACGCGCACAATTGCTATTATAGCGGTTATTCTTTTATTACAGCCTCTCGAATGGGGACAACTGATTTATGCACTCATCAACCCCGAATATGTTCCTATTGCTGACTTCGATGCTCCATACTGGGAAATAGTCAATACAGCTCAGAAAGAAGGTTCTTTCCTCGAACTGTGCAAAACTACTATCTGGACGGGCAATGTTGCTAATATGGGCTGGATGCTGTTACATGGAAGGGTTACTCAAACCGCAGGGCTGTTTATGCTAGGTATGATAATAGGGCGCAGCAATGTGTTACCCTATTCAGAGAAAAATATAAAACTTTGGGTTAAAGTGTTCATTATAGTCACCATATCCTTTTTTCCGATTTATGGTTTGGTAGCTCTGCTTCCCGACTTCATAAGCAGAGAGGCACTACTTGTACCTTCGACTCTTCTACTTAAATCGCTTGCAAATCTTGCATTTACAGGAATACTGTTTGCAGGGGTAATACTTGTTTATTATCTGACAAAGTTTGGACGTGTTCTTCATCAATTAGCACCTTATGGACGCATGAGTCTGACAAACTACCTGTCGCAGTCTTTGATCGGTGGATTCTTGTTTTACAACTGGGGACTAGGGCTTTATCAGCATACAGGCATTACGGTATGTTTCCTGATGGGTATCGGAATGTTTCTTATTCAGTTATTCTTTAGTCGCTGGTGGCTTCGTTCGCATCGTCAAGGGCCATTAGAATGGTTATGGAAAAAAGCAACTTGGATTAAAACAGGAAAAGGGTAACCTACTGATTCATTTTACATTGCAGACGACTATTTTCATTCAAACAACCGAGTGAACGAATAAATTTATATGTTTAGCGTGAGTTCGATATAAGGGAAGGAGTAATAAATACTTCATCCGAATTTGTGATTCCGAACTGATAGCCCCTCCTAACCTCCCCCAAGGGGAGGAATGCAAAGAGGGTATACAGAGCCCCTCCTTGGGAGGGGTTGGGGAGGCTAGACAGAGTAGTATGCCCCTATTTAGAATTCGACCTTATAACTGATATTCGGGATCACGACTGCCGATTTATACAACTCGACTTCGCTCCTGCGATAGTTATAAAAATGACCGCTTGGCTCCTGATAACCATTAGCATTTATAACTTTCACAGCAAATTCGTGCGCTAACTTCTTCTTATTCATTTTATAACTTACCGTAAAGCTTGTTATCAGTGCAGGATCAAATTGTTTTTCGTAGGCTCTCGACGTATCGTAAACAGCATCTTGTGCCAGTAGTGAAGCCTCGGTGTCGATAGGAGAATAACGGTCGCCACCCTGAAACGAAGCACGAAGATTGACATTGAATATATTCTGTTTTTGTCTACCCATTTTCCATTCTTTACCGCCAAGTGCATTGAATACATAATTACGGTTCAATCTCGTATTTCGCCAAACACCGTCGCCACCTGTGTATCGTGACTGGAATATAGATCCTGTAAGCAAATAGTAATAACCATCGGCCAGATAACGTTCTAATGTAACATCTATACCATAGTTGATACCTTTTCCTTCGCTGACAAGGGCTGTATTCAGATACCAATCCTGTTGGTTGATTATCGAAAACGAACTGTCTCTTGCCACAGGAATATCATATAGGTATTGGAAATAAGGCTCTATTTTCAGATGCGTATTTTCGGACAACGACCAATCGTAAGAGAAGACGATATGATGGGCTTTAGCAAAATCGAGTTTTTTATTTACCATCTCGTTCCCTGTTTCGGGTGTTCTTACAAAATAGTAATCGAGTTTCTCGTGTCGGCTATGCAATCCATAAGCCAACCCGATGGAATGTTTAGGCTGCATCTGCCATTTAATACCTACACGTGGTTCGAGAGTCCATTTCTCATTCAGAAGAAAGTACTGGCTGTTTATACCGATATTGGCCGTAATCTCGTTATTCAACCGTATTGTCGAATTGCTGAATGCCGAGAACAACATGGTGCTACCATCGCTTTTGGCAAAGTTCTCCATCGGTAAAAAGGGATTGGGAAAGCTTGGGCTGATATTATAATTCAGATCGTAACTCAATCGGGTTATATTAAACCCTGTACGGCTGGTGTGCTTAGAGCTGAATTTCTTGTTGATATACGAGTTGAGCGACATATCCCAGTTAGTGCCTTTCATATCGTTTACACGTGTAGGGTTCTTTTGCGTGTCGAAGACATCCAATAGTAAATGATTTTTGGTATATGTACCTACTAATGCCGTTTTAATAAAAGTGCTGTTGTTGAAAAAATATTTATGTCCGATTCCCCCCGATGCCATAGTCTGTCTGAAATCGGCTTTGCTGTTATCCGTCACACTCTCCCATTTGGTAGTATCCGATTCGGCGTTTTGCGAGAAACGGTCTATAAGACCTATTCCCCACACCGAGAATGTACCTGCGCTTTTGGTCGGAAAGTTTAGTTTGAATGATAAGTCCTGATAGCGCATACCTGCTGCATCGCCCAATAAGCCGGGAAACAGATCGTCTGCCAGAGCCATTGTTGCATAACGGTAGTTGAACAGATAAGAAGATTGCCCTCCTTTTTTGAAAGGCCCTTCGGAACTTACATCCACACCCAGTGTACCTACCTGCACGGTATGCTCATAGTCCCATCGGTTACCATTGCGCAACTGCATATCGAATACTCCCGAAAGGGCATTGCCATATTCGGCAGGAAAAGCTCCCGTGAAAAAGTCCGAATTGCCCAACACCTGCGAACTAAGAGCGGTAAAGATACCTCCACCCACTCCTGTAATATCCGAAAAGTGGGTAGGATTCGGTATTTCTGCACCTTCTAATCGCCATTGTAAGAATTGGGGTGAATTTCCACGTATGGCAATACCGTTGCTGTTCATGCTTCCTGCCACTCCGGCAAAAGCTGAAACCAGACGTGCGGGGTCGTCCATACCTCCTGCATAGCGGCTCGCTTCTTCTACACTAAGCATTCGTGCGCTTGTAGTAGCTGTAATATTCTGCGGTAATTGTTTATTGACCTGAGGTTCTATAACAACCTCTTTCAGTTCGTTGATATTTTCTTTAAGCGAGATTGTTATAAAGGCTTCTTTTCCCGACGAAACTACAATTTCGCGAAACACCATAGGTTCGTATCCGATAAAAGATGCCTGTATATCGTAGCGCCCTACGGGCAGTCCATCGATACTGAAATTTCCGTCGGCATCGCTCAATGCTCCTTTGGGCAAACTGCTGTTGAGTACCTGTACGGTTACCGAGACTAAAGACTCTCCCGAAGCATTGTCTACGACAACGCCTCTTATTGGTTTTCCTGTCTGAGCTGTAATGGATGTGCTTAGAAAAAGTGTAGTTAAGAATAATAGTAATGTTTTCATTTAGTGATTTGTTTTTGTTTTATCTTTGAGACAAAAGTAGACGAATGGCAATGTGGTCACAATAGTGAATTATCACTAATTTCAACTGCTTTTGCAACCAGTATTTTATAGAATATGAGTGATCGGGAACCCCACAACTGGGAGAAGCACAAGCCCTATATAGAGCTATTAGCACAGGTACATAATAGTTGTGTGCTCGTTGCCGAATACGGTGTCAGGTATTTATTCCTCTCTCCAAATTTTAAAGAATTCTTCGGATACGATTCGTCTAAACTGGAAGTACCGGAAGAGTCTGGAGCCGATTATTTGGAAACACGTATTCATCCCGACGATCTGCTGGTTCTCGGCAATATCCAGAAAAGGCTGATCGATTTTATTTTCAGTTTACCTCTTGAGGAACGAACCGATTACAAGCATATTTTTGAATTCAGAGCCCTGAACAAAGAGCAGAAATATATCCGTGTTATCAGCCAGCATCAGATATTGGAAATCGGCGAAAGGAAAGATCCTCTTATTATGTTAGGTATCGTAGATTATTCGCCAAACCAATCGGACTTCGAAGATGTGCGATTCAGACTGATGAACATTAAAACGGGAGAGGTAGTCCCATTTCCGATTATTGAAAACTCACCGAAAAATATAACTAAACGGGAAATCGAAATACTAAGGCTGGTGAATAATGGCATGCTTAGTAAAGAGATTTCGGATAAGTTATCGATAAGTATTCACACAGTAAATGTTCATCGTCAAAATATCTTACAGAAAATGGAAGTCGCCAATGCTTTCGAAGCTGTGAATTATGCGCGCAAGCTCGGATTAATGAGCTGATGTATTTTCATCCCGAATCGATAAAAATGTCTCTGACTGATTTTAATGTAAATAGTATTTTCATTATTCTTCTGTTTTTCTACAAAAGAATGACAAATGATGAGAAGCGAAAAGCCATAAATGACGAACCGCATAATTAACCCGACAAACTGACTAATTAGAGGGATAAGATTTCACAGGTAGGGAACACGAACGATAAAACGATCGTTGGTTTTAACGACCTCAACAGTCTTATCATACAGCGCATACTGTGTTTGAAGGTTGTTTAATCCATGACCGCTTTCTTCCACATTTAGCCGTGGTTGCAGGTTGTTGACCACTTCTATATATTCGGCGGTTATATTTACATCTACGATAAGTGGGTTGCCGGCAGATACAACGTTATGCTTTATTGCATTTTCTATCAATAACTGAATGCTAACGGGAATCACCTGTTTTGGTATATCGGTATCTCCGTTTATATTGATTCTTAAAGCATTTTCGAAACGTATCAATAGTAAATAGATATAAGATTCGAGAAAAGATATTTCGTCTTTTACCATTACGCTTTTCTGTGTATTGGTCGATAAGAAGTAGCGGTATATATTCGATAGTTTTTTGGTATAAATATTGGCACGTTGAGGGTCTTCGTATATCAGGGAAGATAATACGTTGAGGCTGTTGAATAAGAAATGTGGATGAACCTGTGCTTTTAAGGTGGAGTATAGGTATTCTATTTTTTCTTTCTCTATAACTGCAATAAGTTTTTCCGATTTCAATTGACGCCTGTTGTAGAAAAACAATTCGAGTAACATGACCATAAAGACATTACCCATCACCAGCACAATGGCAGACTCGAGGTAAGTAGGATTTTTCTCGCCTATAATAACTACCCCAAGCAAGTAGTTAACTGATAGCGAGTATACTGATGCAAAAATAACTGCTAAAAATAATTCGAAAGCAACACGTATATATATATTGTCTTTATATTTAAAATATTTATTGGTAGTGTGCACCATCGAAAAACTCACAAATGCCATAATGATAACGAAAGGCAAATCCACAAGAAGTTGTATTAAAAAATCGCCTTCTTTGTAGTCTGTCATAACATTGTATATCCATTGAAACAGGAATGACATTACAACAATAATGACTGTAAAAATAATTAAAGGACTCTTACGATCTTCCATACTCATTCTTCTGTTTTAGATAATACCATCCACCCACTTCAAAAAATCGTTGACACGCACACGGCTAACCAGCACCTTGTGAGGGCATTCGGGCTGAAAAGACAGCTTAAGGCGGCTATTGAAGTACTTGGAAATATTTCTTATCGCCTTTATATTCGTGATACAATTGCGTGAGACTCTGAAGAAAACAGTCTTATCAAGATGTTTCTCCAACTGATCGAGCGTGTAGTCTATTATATACCGCTTGTTGTCGGATGTATGCAGAAAACACACTTTGTCTTCGCTATAGAAAAAGGCAATGTTACTCACTTCGATATAAAGGAATGAATCGCCTTTCTGAATGAGAAATCTGTTTTTTACCTTTTGGGGCATTAAGTTCTCCAACTGCTTATAATCGAAAGCGGCTTGCTGCGATTGATATAGTTCTTCGTACTTGGTCAGGGCTGCTGCCAAATCGGCCTCCTCTATCGGCTTCATCAGATAATCGATGCTGTTCAGCTTAAAGGCTTTTATAGCATGTTCGTCGTATGCCGTCGTGAAAATAATGGGTGTAGCGACCCTTATCTGGTTGAATATCTCGAACGAATCTCCATCGGCCAGATGTATATCCAGCATTATAAGATCTACGGTATTGTTCCGAAGGAAAGAGATCGTTTCTTCAACCGTCTTGGTCTGCCCCGATAGTACGTATTCGGGTCGTAAGAGGCTTATCATCCGCTTTAATTCCTTATACGCCAATTGCTCGTCTTCTACGATCAGGTATTTTATATTTCGATTGATTTGGGACATACTCTGCTAATGATTCGGTTCAGATTCAAAGATATAGTATTATCAACTTTGTTTTTGTATGAACAGCTATTTTTCTGACCAACCTTAGAATTTGGGGTATGGAGTGTATAAACACTTTGTAAAATGAGAGAGAAAAAATCAATATAGACACTAACCAATGATAAATATTGATTAGTGCCTATATTCATATAACACTCAAAATAAACGCTATATTAATCTATTCCTTATTTTTGTCAACAATGATTATTAGCAATTACTTGCTTAATCAAAATGTTTATCTAGTTCCTGTTCAAGTTTATCTATATTACTTGGATGAGATAGATTTTCTTGCAAGATGTTGCCATTTTTGTCTAACAGTATGTAACGAGGGATACCAATACTCCCTCCTTCATATAACTTTTCTCTGATATCTGCTTCCAATTTTTTATTTGCCCTTAGATGATAGCCGTTAAGATTAAAGACTTTGGTTTTTTCTTTCCAAATTGTATCATGGCTATCTTCATCTATAGAAATATAGACAGGGATGATATCCGCGTAATTTGAAAGCAGTTCGTGTAGTTTATCTCTATGTTTGAATTCTCCAATGCAAGGTCCACACCATGTAGCCCACAAATCTATGTATAGAAATTTTTGGCTAAAATCGTCGACCTTACTGAGATCTTCGAGTGCATTGATTGTATTTTCTATATACTTTACGCCACTGATATCTGAATTAATAGATAGCAATAATTCGTTTCGCTTCTCTTTTATGTACGGAAGGAAAGCATTTTGAGGACGAATTTCTGATATATGATTGATCAATGTCGAATCTCCTCTAATTACAGCATTTTCATAATTTTCCAGTAGTTCCAGAGAAAGAAGTTTGTACTGTATTTCTTCAGGTGCTATTAAATATCCAAGCTTGTTTGGACTCAGATAATTTGCCCAGATGTTTTTAGAGAATAATTTTTCTTTTTCTTTCTCATCCAAATATCTGTATTTGTTAGTATAATAAATATTTAAAGTACTGCTTCCTAAACTATATTTCAATATATCTCCTGAATCTATCATCGGAGATATTTCATCTAAAATTCCATTTATAATTTCGTTTGCTTTTGTTTCCGAATTTTCTAAATATTTAGCTCTACAAACTCCAATTGCTGTACAAGCAATTAGCGTGTAAAAATCATTTTTGACGATGTCTGAAAATTGTGGCGATATCGTGTTCTCTGAGACAAGACTGTCTAAAGTATTTGATAATATCGAATCGTATTTTTTAATTAATAATGAAAAATCCTCAAGACTAGATTCATCGGGAAAATTGAATAATAAATCGAGGTAAGGGTGAATAATATCTTTTTTACGGTCGTTTGTATAGAATTCGAGCTCTGCTTTATCTGCACCTGCAAATTCGAACTGATGGTCTCCTTTGTATGTTATTGTCAAATGACTGCCCTCCTTTATTAGAAGATAGGCATTTCCACCATCGTAAAAAGAGCAATCTATAAATTGAAAGTCTTTCACATCGCAACTATAAATACAACTTCCTGTTGTATCTGTATTAATCTCATCAGTCAGTGTACGAGTAAAGGTATTATCGATTTCTTTACTAATACCAATTGTGGTATTAGCTTTGGTATTGAAAACAATAGTTGTGTTTTGACCAAAAGCACCTGATATACAAAAAAACAGACCTCCAATAATTGTGAGATTTATCGATCTTTGACGATTATCTCCAAGACCTATTTTACAATAAATAGATTTTAGTTTGTTACGAAAAAATGTTAACGTGTGATTCATTGTTTCTTTTTTTAATTATTATATGACTAAACTGTATGTTTTTCCACCAGAACATGCACAGCCAGTGAGACTGTGTCCACTACTACCTCCAATTATACTTTTCCTTTCTTGATCCATAGAGTGATTTTTTGGGAAGATTCCATAAAAAATGAAAAAAAATACAAATAATAATCAATATTGCATTAGGTAATCAATAAAACCCTCTAGATTCAAAATATAGTATTACCAACTTTCACATAGTAAGAATAGCCGATTCTCAGACCAATTTTAAAATTTGGGGTATGAAGTGTATAGCCTCTTTGCCGATTCAATATTCATCCCTTCTCCCCACTTTTATCTATACTTAAAAAGACTATGAATCTTACTTCCGTATTCCAAAAAAATATCGAAGCCTACAATGCCCGTGTCAGGTATATAGTAAATAAGGGATCGACCCGTTCGTCCAAAACTTACAGCGTTCTGCAATTGCTGGCTTTTATAGCCGACTATTCGGCAAAGCCTCTTGTTATTTCTATCGTTTCCGAATCGATGCCCCACCTCAAAAAAGGATGCATAAGAGATTTTAAGGACATACTTTCGGACAAAGGTTACTGGAACGAAAACGATTGGAATGCTACCGACAAGATTTACAGGATGAAAAATTCCATCATAGAATACTTTCGGACAAAGGTTACTGGAACGAAAACGATTGGAATGCTACCGACAAGATTTACAGGATGAAAAATTCCATCATAGAATTCTTTTCGGCTGATAACCCGAGTAAGGTGCATGGCCCGTCACGAAACATTCTCTATGTAAACGAGTGTATCAATATCGACTTCGAAACCTATCGCCAGTTGGCTATCCGTACTACCGAAACGGTGTTTCTTGACTGCAATCCCTGTTTCGAGTTCTGGCTCGACGAAAAAGTGCTGACACAAGACACCTCGACCCTTATCCATTCCACTTATCGTGATAATCAGTTTCTGACCGATGCACAAATAAAGGAAATAGAATCGAACCGCAACGACCGAGACTGGTGGCAGGTCTACGGTGAAGGACTGACAGGTTCGCTACGTGGAGCAGTTATCCACAATTGGGATATCGTCTCTGCCTTGCCTTCAACTTATAAGAAACGCTGGTTGGGTATTGATTTCGGGTTTACCAACGACCCAACGGCAATAGTAGACATTCGCCTTTCGGATGGTGAGCTATGGATAGATGAACTGCTTTACGAACGTGGATATGATAATATGATGATAGCCGACTTTCTGAACCGGCAGAATATCCCCCGCGACACACCCATCATAGCCGATAGTGCCGAACCGAAATCGATACGTGAAATAGCGTCGAAAGGCTGGCGTATAGAGCCTGCACAAAAAGGGAAAGATAGTGTAAATACAGGTATATCGATTCTCAACCGATACACGAAGCATACAACAGCACGTAGCACAAATATTATAAATGAATATCGGAATTATCGCTGGCAAACCGACGAATTCGGCAATGCAAAGAATACACCCATCGACCGTTATAACCATGCGATAGATGCTCAACGTTATGTTTGCCTGAATAAATTACTGGAGCGAAACACATCATTAAGTTACTCGGTGATAAGGGGGAAGTAGACACCCAACAGCCTCCCCAACCCCTCCCAAGAGTAGCCCCCTAATCCCACCAAGGGGGACTAAATGCTCGCTGCTGTCATCCCGATACGCAGTGAGGGATCTCTTGTCTCTTGGGTTTATCAGCCAATGGCTATTAGCTATTAGCTTATTTCAGAACAGATCCCTCACTGCGTATCGGGATGACAGAGAAGAAAGAGGGATAGCATACAAAAAAATGACAGAAGTTGAATCCTCAATTGTTAATTTCAGACAAAATGTTAAGGTTAAACCCCTCGAAGTAAATATTTTTAAAAACATTTGGCTAATCGTTTATCTCTTGTTATACTTGCAGCATTAAAGAACCAAATGATCAAGCCATGACTCTTTCCCACAGCATTTCAACCCCGCGAATCGCGTCCATAGACATTTTTAGGGCGATCACAATGTTCTTTATGATTTTTGTAAACGATCTATGGTCTATCACTAATGTTCCTCATTGGTTAGAACACGCTGCAGGCAATGAGGATATGTTGGGTTTCTCGGATATTGTATTCCCATCTTTCCTCTTCATACTGGGCATGTCTATCCCTTTGGCTATCGAAAAACGATTGCAGAAGAAAGATTCTAAGTTCGAGATAATTAAGCACATTGTTATACGTGCTATTGCCCTCTTGGTAATGGGACTTTTTACGGTGAATACCGAATCTGGTGTTTCGCCCGACACAGGGATGAGCCGATCTGTCTTTATCCTTCTCATGTTGCTCGGATTCTTTCTGATATGGAATGTGTACCCACGAACAGAAAATAAGACTGCAAAATATGTTTATAACGGACTAAAAATTGCAGGTGTTGCCGTTCTCCTTTTTTTACTGATTATATTCAGGGATGCAAGCGGCGAACCGTTTCAAAAACATTGGTGGGGTATATTAGGTCTTATCGGGTGGACATATCTGCTATGTGCGATTATTTATCTTTTTCTCCGTCGCAACTGGATTTACCTTATGCTTTCATGTATCGCCTTCGTTGTGCTTTGCATAGCCGGTGCTAACGGTTGGCTGGGCGGATTTAGTGGTATCATCCCGGGCGATGGTTGCTTTCATGCTTTCACGATGAGCGGTGTGCTGCTCACTCTTTTATTCAATAAGCCCGAGACTGAAATTCCTTTACGCAAAAAGCTCTTAATTGCATTCGGAGCAGGTGTAGCAATACTCCTTTTAGGCTGGTTGTCACATTCGTGGTGGATTATTTCGAAATTACAAGCTACTCCTACATGGCTGTTTCTATGTTCGGGTATCTCTATATTATTCTACATATTTATCTACTGGCTGACCGACATGCAAGGTAAAGCTAATTGGTTCAATATAATCAAACCAGCTGGTACTGCCACACTGACTTGTTATCTGGTACCTTATCTGCTTTATTCTATCTTTACGCTGACCGCTTTCAGTCTGCCTGCCGATATTTTGACTTCTCCTATGGGACTGGTCAAATGCGTAATCTTTTCATTTGTGACAATAGGTATCACTGCCTTGTTGGGTAAGGCGGGTGTGAAACTGAAAATATAAGCCTATATCTTTTCATTGCCACCCTAATGTTATCCCTTTTTTCCGTCTCTGTCATCCCGAAACGCAGTGAGGGATCTATTGTTATTGTCTTGTCATAAAAGAAGTAGATCCCTCACTACGTTTCGGGATGACAGAGACGGGTATTAGAGGATTGCCTTTAGAAGAGTTCGAGGAAGCTCCTTTTCACCATTTCCTCATATCTTTATCTATAAGATAAAACGGTTATGACAGGAATAGAACTCTACATCAATCAGCAATTGTGCGACATCGAAAATCCGAAAGACTTCTCTGTATATCTCAAACGTCAGTTACTCAATCCTTCGGAGTTGAGCACAAAGGATGCACAACGTTCGTACGACATTACGTTGCCTGCTTCGGCTACTAACAACGCTATTTTCGGGTATATCAATACAGAAGAGGTACGGGGCAAATTCGCCAGATTGTACGATGCCCATTTATTAGTCGGTGGTGTGAAAATATTCGATGGTAAATTCAAATTGAGCGAGATAGCCAAGACTTATTACAAAGGAAACTTAGGTATACCGGCACAGAAAACTGTGAAGGATATATTTGCTGAGAAAATGATGAATGAAGCAGGAAACTGGGAAATCGACTTTGAGGATCAGACATGGATAACAAAATATAATACGGGCGAATACGACAAAAATAAATACGGCGATATTTCACCATGTATATTCCCATTGGTTCTCTATGGGCTACTCCCCAAGAAGCCACTAGATGCTGAAAAAGGCATATACACAGACAAAGAACTACTGGACGAGTACGTAGATTTTAAACGGGATAATTTCCCTCCATCAGTCAACTGCATGAAAATGTTGGAGACAATATTTAAAAACGAAGGGTTAAATCTGGGTGGATCGGCATTCAACGACGAAAGGCTGACCAATCTCTATATGTCGTATAAGAACCCGACCGAATATGAAATGCCATGGAACTATGGAACTCTGGGGCAAATAGGTATAAGGGGAGATTGGAGTAATTATGTGAAACGACCATCGCCTTTGCTAGGTACATTTGTCGAACGAAAATTCAAAAGGAATGAACCCGAAGACGGACATGCTCTTTATGCCGTCGACATGCTCGATTCTACAAATACGACTCCTCTTATATATGCAAATACGGGGAACAATATAACGACTGAGAATGGGAAAACGACAATTACGATACCTTACACAGGATTGTATAAGATTCATTTTACCTCATCGTTTACACTTCATCATCAGGCAATAAATGGAGTCTTAAATGAAAATCCAAGAATCATTGATATCGGTTCGAACTATCAAAAGAATAATGAAACGATTTACCATTATGAGAATCTTGAAGAAAGGCGCTTCGAAATAAAAGTGATGAGAGACAGATTTGACGATGATGCATTCAATCTTGAAAAAGTACAGTACGATAATGTATTTTACAAAAACAATCTTGATCAAGACAAGTGGGATGCAACTAAAGCACAGTATTTTCCGCAACCAGGACCACAATCTGTAAACTTTATAGACCCTGCCCAAAATGCAAACCTATTGTGCGGTTTTTCGTTTGGCAGCAATTACGAGAACTATAATCCTACTGAAGAAAGCGGCAGATATTGTAATATAATGGCTACATCAGGAGGTCAATCTTGGAGCAAAAATGAAGTACGTTCACACTCGGCTGTGGCCAGTCCACCTTATATGGAAGCTAAATATGTAAATAATAAGTGGGAATATACAACTCATAAAGATATGTTTTATATAAACATGATTAATAGCCGCAATGAAGTTGTAACCATGGAATGGATGATGAAACCTAAAACATGGAGCTGGGGAGAAGTAATGCAAGTCGTGAAACTGGAAAAAGGGGAGAAAATAACTGTAATCAGCAATTCCGACGAAGGTGTTCATTACAGATGGGATGGCAGAAGCAAACCCGAAGCATACAATCATGGATGGCTTCACCACTCCATCGATTATAATTTGTACATAGAGGCTTTTCAGTACAACGACGATTGGCTCAAAATAGACAACGAAGGCAAAAGCATAGAGGGTACAGTGATGGACTACAGCGAAAGCAACGATACAATAGTTAACAAACTAAATCTGATACGCTTCCTGCCATCGAATGTAAAAATAAACGATTGGATTGATAACTTTTGTAAGGCGTTCAATCTGGATTTGATACAGACCACAGGAGATACATTCGAGCTGAATACCAAACAAAAACGGACGTTAAACACGTCTTCGATTATCAACCTCGACAATAAAACCGATGTCAATAGCAACCGCCGCAATACCTCTTTAGGCTTACCCGCTTCATACGAACTGGGATTTAGCATCAATACAAATGAGGAGGGGTTTATAAAAAGCAAAAGTGGAGACACTGAAAACGGTGATACTGGCGGTGGATTGTACGAAACAGGTAGCCCCGAAAACAAAAGGGTTAATCAGGCATCCCACTTCTCGTACAATTGGTTTAAAACGATAAAAGATAATAGTACGGAAGAAAACTACAATCTACCCGTTATCTCGGAAAAAGAACCTTGGGAACGGACAAATAGTGGGGATTATGCAGATATGTTAAACAAGAAATATTCAAATCTAGCACAACGTTTCTGGTATAAGAAAGACAACGAAATCTACCCAACGTCAGTAGATGGTGGTGTGAAAATTGAAGCTGGATTAGTATCGAACGAATATAACGGAAGCAATCCGATAAAACTTCATTATAAGAATGAGGAACATTCGATTCTTGATAATTATTTTGCACTAATGGCGGATGCCGACAATCAATACACAACAGTAGAATGCTATCTGACACCCGAAGAATATAGTCGTGTAGATAATAGCTGGGTACAATTCAACAACGATCTGTACTATGTCGCAGAAATAGATGGGTACGACCCGATGAATAGAAAAAAAGCAAGCCTCAAACTAATCCGAAAATCTGTATAATAAAAAAGACCGAGAAAAACTCGGTCTTTTTTATTTATTATTCTTTATAACGTTTATACCTTTGCCATTCTTTATCAGCAGGAAATTGGTACCTCATCATCAATACTTCTTCACCATTTTCTTTTATAATTTTATATTCTTCTGTATGTTGAGAGATATTTCTGATATATCGGATACCATTATCATTGATTATATATTTATCAGTTGAAAACTGATTGACATTCCATTTCTTATAAATTTTATCATAGAAAGCTATATTCATCACAAAATCTGAAGTGAAAATTATCCTCATATTAAGATCATCCTGTGAGTGCCAGTCTCCTCTTATCGGATTATAACCATCTTTTTTATAATTGGGGTCATTCGGATCGTTCCAATCTCCGTTCCATACGAAAGGTTTTTCAGGTTCGATAATAGGTTCATTCTCTTTATCATCACCACAAGCAGTAAAGCCAAGACATAGTGTAAATAGTAGTGTAAAGTAAAATAGTTTCTTCATCTTTTTCTGTTTATAAGAATGCGCAAAGATAATATATTAGGAAATACTTAACAAATGAAAGAGTTGATTGTTATACTAATATAGGAAGGGTATAAAAAAAAGAAAGTCCACAATATCACATCGTAGACTATCCAAACCTTAACACAAACTTTACAAAACTACATACTATAAACACGTCGCATCTGAAAATGTTTAATCGAGATGTATTTTTTTTTGTCCATCTAGAAACTTTAACTATTTTTAAATATGTAGTCGGTTAATCCCTGCTTAAAACAGCCAGAATTAGCACTCATAGATATTTTTTAGCTATACAAATTTTCATGAAAGCAAAAGTTCTAAAAAAAAGGGCTGCTGATCCCTCTGATCAACAACCCTTCAAGATATATAAACACTGACATGTCTACTGCTTTTAATTAAACAAGAGGCCTTACATACCCTTTCAGATCAATCTATTTACTCGCGAACCAAGGATCGTATGTGAAGTAAATAACATAGGTACGATAAGAACCCTTTCCATCAGCAGTGAACCCAAAGCGAGGAACTGCACCACCTTGTCGCTGTACAAATTTCTTAAAACCCTCAGCCGTTGTAGTACATGTAACTTTATTTCCCGACCATGTCCAAAATAACTCTGCTTCGCCACCTATCGTATCGATGGTATAGCCTTCGTCGATTGTTACTGTAAATGTTATCTGGCTCGATCTCGGATAAGGTATATGCTTGTCTATCCTGATCCAATTACTTTGACCGAAAGACATAATTACTGAAAAACAAAATAGAAGAGATAACAATGCAATCTTTTTCATACTAAATGATATTTAAAGGTTTAAAAAATAAACTTTCAGAATAAATGTTTTTCGAAAAACAGACACCAGCAATGTATGTAAATATTTTTAATAATTATTAGATATAAATAAATAATATACAAATGATATAGATATAAATAATAATTTAATTTTAACGATTAAAGAAAAACCACTCTCTGTCATTCCGAACTGAAAGCCCCACCTAACCTCCCCTAAGGGAGGAATGCAGAGAGGGTTTGAAATAATTATGAGTTATGAATGATAAGTTATGATATGAGTTAATCACTCTCTGTCATCCCGAACTGAGAGCCCCTCCCTGGGAGGGGTTGGGGAGGCTTCTACTAAAGATTGAAGGATTACATGGAGAGATTCATCAAAAAAATAATACCTTCCAATAAAAAAAGGCTGCCCGATTTCTCGAACAGCCCCTAGTCTTTTTTTACAGCTATATTATTTCTTCACGTCACCTAGTGGTACATAATATGATGTAGTAGTCGGTGAGTAAATACCGAATGTTACGCAATTAAGCAATCCGTCAACGAAAGTCCAAGTATTTTCAGTCGTATAGTCTGTTCTGTCTCCTACATAATCTTTAGCTACTTGAGTTTCGCCTAGTGGAACTAATCCCCATAGTAAGAAATGATTCTTTTTAGAATTTACTTTCACAGTAGGTTCAGTTATACCAATATTACCGTTAGCCACTTTAGCTGTGTAACATGATGTCATTAGCATACATGTCATTGCAATTAAGCAAAGTTGAATGTTTTTTAATTTCATAAATAATGTTTAATAGTAGTTTAAATTTTGAGTTAATTAAATCAGCTGCAAATCTATATATATAAATATTAATTATGCTATCTTTTGTATTTAATTTAATCACAATTGTGTAATAATAATACATTTACTCTCATTTACACACTTCATCTTCCAAATCCTTTTCTTTAACTTCTATTTTTAGCCATTTAATAAGCATTAAGATAAACAATCATCACAGTCAGAAATATAATGAATATTCTATTTACTTTTTTACAAGATATTACAAAACACATAAAAATATTGTAAATTTGAAACATATAAAAACAAAAAATATGAGACAGAAAATATACCAGATAGATGCGTTTGCAGATAAAGTTTTTTCGGGAAATCCTGCGGCTGTTTGCCCACTCGCTCAATGGCCCGAAGATGATCTGATGCAGAAAATAGCGATGGAAAATAATCTTGCAGAGACAGCATTCTATGTGAAACAAGGCGATGGCTACGAACTACGATGGTTCACACCAAAGACAGAAGTCGATCTGTGCGGACATGCAACCCTTGCCGCGGCTTTTGTTCTGTTTAATCTGGAAAACCATGCTGGGGATATAATTAATTTCTATTCGCCAAGAAGCGGGAAACTGACTATAACAAAAAAAGGTGATCTGCTTACACTGAATTTCCCGACTGATGTATTCAACGAAATAGATTTAACCGAAGATATAACTGCTCCATTCGAAGCTAAGGCTAAGCACGCTTATAAAGGAAAAACAGATTATATGCTTGTTTTTGAGAAGGAGGAAGATATACGAAATATGAATCCCAACCTTGCAACCCTTGCTAAGCTCGATGCCAGAGGCGTTATTGTAACAGCTAAGGGAAATGAAGTCGATTTTGTTTCTCGTTTTTTCGCTCCACAAGTAGGGATTGACGAAGATCCGGTAACAGGTTCTGCGCATACCACCCTGACTCCTTATTGGGCAAAAGTACTAGGCAAAGATGATATGACAGCGATTCAGCTATCCGAACGAAAGGGTTATTTACAATGTAAATACCTCAACGACAGAGTCGAAATCAGCGGACAAGGCAGATTATACCTGATTGGGGAAATATTCGTTTAGGAGATAAATCCTATCAGCCCCAACGTGATATTCTGAATATCGGAACCTGAGTTTTTTCAACTTCAAATCCGCAACACTCATAAAATGAGGCTTTACCCTTGTCGGCAATAAGTACAATACCGAGATATTCTTTGTATTGATCGATCATCATGTTCAGCAATTTCTGTCCGATACCCAGATGCTGATAGCGAGGATCTACAAGCAGATTAGGCAGATAAGCCGTAGTTGCTCCATCGGCGATGGCACTTATCAGTCCGACGAGCTTATCTCCGTCCCATGCTGTAAATACGGCAGACGAATTTTGCATTGCAATCACTAGTTTATCGGGATACTGCCCAAGATACCACTCAACAGAGAGAAACAGGTCTTGCAACTCTTTTTCTGTAAATTCTTTTTGCGCTTTGTATTCAATATTCATAGTATATTTATTATTTATGCAGCTCTCTATACTTTTATTTTTATAATATTCTTTTGCATCCTCATCCCAATAGCTATTAACTTATTTCAGAATAGATCCCTCACTGCGTATCGGGATGACAGAGAGTGATTAACTCATATCATAACTCATAATTATTCCAAACCCTCTGTGTATTCCTCCCCTTGGGGGAGGTGAGGAGGGGCTCTCAGTTGGGAATGACAAGTATGCATAAGGATAACAGAAAGTGATATCCGGCTCCAAAACAAAAATAGCTATTGATTTTTAAATAAGGATATAGACTCATCGAAGATTTAATACCCACATTCTATATTAAACGAAAAAAGCACAAGTTATAGACCTTGTGCTTTAATATATGTTTTCTTAAGAATTTCTATCTGACATCAGAAACCCCGACCGGCTCCGCCGCCGCCAAAGCCTCCTCCGCCACCACCGCCGAAGCCTCCTCCACCCCAGCCACCGGAACGACCTCTTCCGCCGCCACCGAATAGTGGAGGAAAGAACATACCGCCACCGGTTCCACCGGACGAATTACGACCTCCGTTATTGCCTTTATTCTTATGAGAAAGGTAGTAGGCATATATAAGGAATCCGATCATCACCACGAGCGAAATTATAACACCGGCAGGAATGGAATCATCCAGTTCCTCGGCATTAAACTCGCCTGAGAGGTATTTCATTATTGCATTTACAGCATCTTTAGTACCGGTGTAATAGTCTCCACGCTGAAAATACGGGAGCATATAGATGTCGATAATCCTTCCGCAGCGAGCATCATTCAGAATGTGTTCTACTCCATAGCCGGTGGCAATCTGTACCTGACCACGCTCGTTACCGATACGTGGCTTAATAAGAATTACGAGACCATTGTCTTTACCTTTCTGACCGACACCCCACTTTTGCCCCAGCGTAGTGGCATAATCGGAAGGGGCGTAGCCTTGCAGATCGTTGATTGTCACTACATAAATCTGGGTAGAGGTAGTATCGTTGTAGGCACGTAACATGCTCTCCAACTCCGATTGTTGCGTACTATCGAATATGCCCGCAAAGTCGTTGACTAAGCGAGGCGGCGACATCGGGTCGGGTATGTTCTGCCCATATAACGGAAAGATTATAAGGAACAGCAGAAATACTATTTTATTTTTCAGTTTCATTTTAAATATTAAAACTCAACTTTAGGTGCTGACTGACTTGCTGCATCTGCCGCAAAGTATGCCTTCTTCTCGAAACCTAGTATAGATGCAATAATATTACGAGGAAATTTACGGATCGATTGGTTATATTCCTGTACCGTATCATTAAATCTTTTTCGTTCTGTAGAAATACGATTTTCAGTTCCTGCGAGTTCATCTTGCAATGCTAAGAAATTCGTGTTTGCTTTCAGGTCAGGATAATTTTCCTGCACGGCTAATAATCTACCCAATGCCGAACCTAGTTGTCCTTGTGCTTCCTGATATTTTTTCAGATTTTCTTCGGTAAGCTGATCGGCATTTACCTGCAATTGGGTTGCTTTTGCACGGGCTTCGACCACTGCTTCTAATGTGCCTTGTTCGTGGGCTGCATATCCTTTTACTGTCGATACAAGATTGGGTATGAGGTCAGCTCGTCGCTGATAGGCATTTTGTACCTGCGCCCATTGCGATGTGACACTTTCTTCTTTTTGCACCATTCCGTTATAACTGGAACTTCCTATAAGTAGTCCGATAACGATTATACCGATAATTACGGCTACTGTGACTAAAGTACTTTTCGATTTCATTGATATCTAATTTTTGTATTATACTCTATTTACTTCTGTATAGATATATAAAACAATATATGATATGGAAAAGTTTATCTTTTGAGATAAGTCGCAGAATGTCATTTTTACAACAATCGAAACAGCGGGTAGAAAGATATTCTATTATTTCTTTTTGCGGTCGGAATTGTCCAGATTTTATTTCTAGCCATCACATTATATATTTTTATTGTGAGGACTATCATCAAGATATACAGTAGGAAGAAGAAACATGACAGTGATGACAATTAAAAAAGAGTTAATGATTTTCATTGGCTCTTTTATTTTTATAATATCTTTACACAATAATAAATTTACTCCTTATTAGAAATAAATTGTAATCTTAATAACCTTAGTGAAAAACAATAAAAAGGCAACTATGATTGTGTTGCTAATCGGCTTATGCATAAGCATTATGCTCTTCTTATTAATCCAAGAAGGAGAGCAACAGAAGTTGGATGCTATAAATGAAGAATACCCCGCATTAGCAAAAGATTCTGCTATAATGGGTATTGTTAGTCACTATTATGCATATACTAATAGTAATCCTAGGGGAGCACTCCTTATATCTCTTGCCGACGGAAAGAAGTTTACAGCGACAGTCAATGCTTATCCCAAAGAGGTAGTTATTAATCCCGATAATATAAATCATTACGCCTTAATTAATTTCTTACAAACAGGAGATTCTATTTATAAACCTGCCGGAAAAGATTCGCTATTCGTTATTAAGCATGGAGAAAAATATTCTTTTGATTATGCCAGTAAAGAGCGGATAGATTCTATTATGGGCAGGTGATAGCTAAACATGGAGAAAATAACGAAAAGAGCAGTACATGAACGACATTATTAATTTTTTTTTTAGTCGTAAGTACCTTATGGTGCTTGCTTATTTCATATTATTTACGCTGATCATATTGTTTATATGGTATAATAAGAAAGATGCGATAGAAAGAGAGGAGAACTATACGTTAATAAGAGAATATATAAATTTACCAATAGAAGGAATCGTTTCTAAGAAAGAGGCATCTATAGGGATGTTCGACAGAGGTTCATGTTATGTTGACCTATCAAGTGGTATCAAGCTGAATTTATTTGGAGGCCCTTGGAACTTTCTGTATGATGAACCGAGTATGGAATCTCTATTGGAAGTCGGTGACTCAATATCGAAGAAAGCCAATACAGATACAATCTATGTTTATAAAAGTGATCGCAAATTTTATTTCGTATTAGGTAAATTGATTAATGAGGATAAGAGAAATTGATAAAACAAAAATATCCAACAGTACACCATATATGTATATTTACTTTATCAACGATAGGTTTAATCACATTTATGTTATACCAATACCACAATACTAGTAATTTATCGAACAAATATTCCATGCTAAATAGTCTACAATCAGACGCAAATGGTCTATGAATAATAACAGGACAGGATCTCTATCTTTCAAAGGGAATAAGGATACCATCTGGATTATATAGGATAATATCGTCTCAATAAAATATTTAACAAGGAAGGTTTCATTTCATTAATTATGCAAATAAGATAAATCAAGATAACTATGAAATATATATGTATAATCATTTCGGTATTTATTATACCTCTATTATGCAGCTGCAGCCATACTCCCGAAGATGCATATAATATGGGATTGATGAAAGTGGCAAATGATACATTAGAAATTGTTTTTGCAGATTCATATCTTCGAATAAAAGGTATTGAAACAAACATGGAAAATGATACATTATACATTCGAGTGACATCTATAGGTCATATCCATTCATCAGAAAAAATATTAGTACCTTTAAAATCAAACATTAAAGGTGTCTGTCTACAAAATGATAAGTATTGGAATATTGATTCTATACCATGGAGTCCAACTTTAAATAAATAAGGAAAAGAGAAATTAAGTTTTATGAAAAAGATCTATTTTATAACAATATCTGTCTTTATAACTATTGCAGGATGCACCCATGCTATTAAAAGTGACACTTCCGAAGCACTAAATTTCCAAAAACAAGCTGTAGAGATTCTAGCGTCCGGCGATTTTGGGAAACTAGACGAAGCAATTAGACTAATAGATAGTGCGATAACAATATCTCCACAATCGGAGGTTTTATATATAACTAAGGCTCAAATAATGATGCAAAAAGAAGAGTATGGAATAGCAACGGACTATATAGATAAAGCGATATCTCTCAAACCGGAAGCTGCTGAATACTGGGGAGCGAAAGGAATGATCTTACTTATGCAAACGGATAGTACTAATGCTTAAGCAGCCTAAACAAAGCTATAGAATTATATGAAAATAATAATACTCATTTACTTTCTAGCCTTAAGTGCAACATTTTTTGGACAAGAAGCGAGTGATTACGAGCTACATCTGGATATTAAAAATCAAGAAAGTTGCGATAGTGTAAAAATTCTAAATGTTTTATTTACTAATTATAGTAATAAAGATGTTATTATTGATAATCCTGAATTTTATTTAAGAAAAAGTACCTTCGGCGTTTTTTTTTGGTTCCCTATAAAGTGGGACATACTAATTATGCATGAAGGTTCAGAGCAATGCTATCCAGAAAAGCGTTTTATCCGTATTTCTACAGACCTTGAAAATGACACTAAGTTAATAAAGGCTCATCGAACCTTATCTTTTAATATACCTATCAATACGAAGCGTATGAACTGTATGAATGATCCGGATCTTAAAGGAAACCGATTTAGAAAAGGAAGATTTACGATACGGTTGATACTCCAACTAATTCACCCTAAAGATATAGAACTGAAAAGTAACATTGTTGAGTTTGAACTAAAATAAATAAAGAGAATAATTTAATAAATAAATATGCTATAAAATATTTATTTAGCAATAATCACAAGCATTGCATAGATTCATTAAAAGCTGAGCTTGACAAAGATTCTACCCTAAATAAAGATCTTATAGAATCGGGAATAGATATAATAGAGAATATTGACACCCAGAATTTACTAGAAATAATTAATTAAGCCATTGCATTCTTATAAAGAAAATACTCCCTATAATGTATGAGATACATAAAATGAAATATATAGTTATAATTATTTTAAGCACATTTGCTTTTGGAAGTTGCTCCCATAAGCAGTCGAAAGTTGAAGTCGATTCTTCTGCTCTCTTAAGAGATTCCATTGTTGATCTTATAATTAAATTTCAGCAGGATGGAGATAGTATGGCTCTCTACAATGCCTTATCGTTAAACGAAATTATTTTATCTCAGGATACGATAACTAAAAACCGTTATTATAACTATAATACGCAAATTCAAATATTAGGACTGCTAGGTAGAAAAAAGGAAGCTTTCCTACTTAAGGATAAAGTCTTAAGCAAAAATCAAACAAATATCGATAGGCTTATTTATGATGGCATGAAACATAAGCTATTCGGAAGTAAGGACTCTGCTTATCACTATTTCTCCTTAGCTTTGAAAGAATGTGATAAGCAGGATAAAGACCCTCAAAATATAGATTTGATAATTAAAAAGATTGAGATATACATGTATCAAAATAAGAAAGACGAAGCTAAAAAAACTTTAGATAATGCGCTTAGGAATGATCCTCACAATCCTACTTTGCTGAATTGGAGAGCTGAATTTGATAATATCTATAATAAGTTTTCTGATTATTTTAGCGATATAAAATAAATACTTTATGAAATTCAACAAATCATTTATTCTTATAATTGTCGTTATTTGGAGTATTATTATATTTTTTATAGTAAAAACCATCAAGGACGACAAAGAAAAGACTGAAGCAAAAATAGAATTCTATCCGCTTTTTGATAAGAATACGGTAGTAAACAGCATTGTTCGGAACAAAGAAGTGGAAAAAGGCTTCTATAAAGGTACAGTTTATCTTGATTTGAAAGACAAGACCCGGATACGGTTTTCCGGTAATCTCTCTGTTAATTATATGTACCGTAGCCCTTGTTTCGATACATTTGTTCAACGGGGTGATTTAATATCTAAAACGGCTGGTACTGATACATTCTATGTTTATCGTAATAATCAGGAATATTATTTTGTATTAGGTCAAACAATTAATGAGGATAAGAGAAAATAAGTAAAAGAGAGACTAGTTTTTGCTTGCGCAACATACAAGCTAAAATATCAAAAGGGGTTATCATAAAGACAACCCCTTTTCTTGTATCACACAAATTCGTCAATTACTGCTTTAAAAAAATATCCTTTTAAAGATTGACTATCTAGCGTATTTTTCGTGACTCTGGCGAGAATCTAATTAAATTACATAAAACAATCCATTAGAATATATACAACTTCACATACAACCTAAAGCCGGCAGAAGAAAGGCTTATAGAATATATCTTTTCTTTTCATTACAGTAATATAAAAAACAACTACCAAAAACCAATCTGTTACAAAACATTTAAAATACTACTACAAGCGCATTGATCTTTCGATAAATTAAGTTAATTTTGCATTTATTCAAATTGTTAAATTAGCGATTATATTTCTATGAAAAAGATATCGATATTCATGTTGTCTATGGGCTTGAGTGTATCTGCTTTTGGTCAGTTGACTTCTGTTCATAATAGTATCCGCTCGGGGGACGAGCTTATCAAACAACAGGTCGAATACCAATCTCCGGGAAATGGGGGAAAGGGTATTGTCTGGGATTTCAGTGGTTCTAAGACCATCAATGATGAATACAAGCTCGGTTATTCGCTTCCTGCTATGATCGGTGATAGTTTGTATATCATGGCTAAGAAGACGTATGATGTAAAGAGGGTTTTGCCTGATGAGCTTATTGTGGGAACGGAGCATAATACGATGTACTACTATCACTTCAGAAATGATTCGTTATTTTTATTGGGGCATGAGAATCCGGCTATACGCCTGAAGTATAAGGAGCCTATTCTTTTTCTTCCTTTTCCTATGAATTATGGGCAAATGGCTCAGTCCAATTATTCGTCACAGGGTTTGTATTCGAATACAGTGGATATTTATACGCGTGGCACAGTAACGACTTATGCCGATGCTTTCGGAAAGATTATTTTGCCGACAGGGGATTCTTTGAATCCTGTTTTAAGGGTAAAGAATATACAGACGATAGCCGAACTGGAAGGTGACTCACTTGTGATCTCCAATAATCAGGTGGAGACTTACCGCTGGTATACCAAAGGGTATCGTTATCCTGTCTTTGAGACAGTACGTAATATCAACTTAAGGGATAATTCGGAGGTATTTGCTACAGCTTTCTTTTTCCCTTTGCAGGATCATCTGTATTTAGAAACTGATCCTGAGAATCTGGCTTTGATCGAGGAGAACTGGAATATGGATCGCCAAGGGGAGAATGGGGAACAAACGGATGAGAATACCAAATCTGTTTTTATAGAGGATATAGTCTCTTGTAAGATATATCCTAATCCGGTGGAGTCTCTTTTAACGCTGGACTATGAGGTTAAGCTGGATGCTAAAATTGCATTTGAAATCTATTCTATGGATGGTATGCCGGTCAAAAGGGTGAAGGCACAGGATAGAAAACCGGGAAGGTATTATGAGAGTATTGATTGCAGCAACCTGTATCCCAGAAACTACATCCTGAGGATTACAGTGAATAACTTGGTTGTGAATGAGAAGATTATTAAAAAATAAAGAGAATGAGAAAAATTATAGCAATTATATACATAAGTATATTATCAATAGGAATGGGGTTCGCTCAAGAAAGCTATATGATGGAAAAGAGCAAGCTGATACCGGCATCACCTAATGCCGCATCTTTAGGACTTTATGGAGCTATTCCCGTAGGGCACTATACAGGCACTCCCAACATATCAATCCCAATTTACGAAATCGATTTAGATGGAAAGAAATTCCCTATCAGTTTGTCATACCATGCGTCCGGAATAAGAGTCTCACAAGAAGCTAGTTCTGTAGGACTTGGCTGGACATTGAATGCCGGAGGAATTATTTCAAAGTCTCAAAGAGGTCTCGACGACTTTAACCCTGAAAACAGTGCTAATAATGGTTATTATAAGGATAATAAATTCCCAACAAATATCGGTGCAGATAATTATCCAATAATGCCCATCAATTATGAAAACTATAGAGGATATGTTGAAGGAAGTTCTGATCCTGAACCAGATATATTCTACTTTAATTTTGGGAACTACTCTGGGCGCATGTTCTTTAAAAAAGGAGATCCGAATGGAGTAATAATGGACAAGAAAGATTATGTATCCATTAAATACAGTGTAAGTCCTAATGGTAATATGTTCACCGCCTACGATGCCGACGGATATGCCTACTATTTTGGAAAAAGAGAAACAACACAAACTTATTCTGTTGTAATACCAGACAATACAAACCCTCCTCATCTTGAATATACCAGACAAACACCCCGAATATTTACCAATCCTGATAATTTCACCCCGAACATAAGCGCGTGGTGCTTGGACTCGATAGTGTCGCCACTTAAAAATAAAATTGCATTTTCTTATACTGCTGAAAATATTTGTACCCCAACAATGGTAAGTGAGGACACAAATCTTAGAATCAAGATGATAATAGAAGGACATGAACCAATTAATTATCCGGCACAACTTAGAAACTTCATTTATTCATATTCAAAAATAACTCAACAGAGGATTAGTTCAATCTCATTTAATGGCGGTACTATTACCTTTGGTGGAGATAAAAGAGTCGATTTAGATTATGATGCAGGGATTAACGAACCTAAAAGAATAAATAAAATCACAGTAAAGAACACGATAAATAGCACTATTATAAAAGATGTAAATCTCAATCATTCTTATCTGGGAAACCAGTCTAGTTATTTAAACTGCCGACTGTTATTAGATAATATAAAAGAATTGTCAGGAAGCACATCTGCTTCTACCCATATTTTTTCATATAATAAAAATGAATTGCCGGCAAAAAACTCCCTGGAAACCGATTATTGGGGATTTTATAATAAAGGGGAGTTGCAAAACCCAGCCAATACAACATTCTATACCATCCCCTCTGTACCTACAAGTCTGAAACCCTTTTTTGGAAGAAATAAAGCATCGAATCCAGCCGTGATGCAAAATGGAATATTAACATCCATACAATATCCAACGGGAGGCACATCAGGATTTACTTACGAAACGCATCAATTCAATAAAAGAACTTTTAGTGAGTGGAGTACCGGGTTTGCCATGGCTTCTGTTAGCTTTCACCCTTTTGAGAAAGCATACCCTCCTAAAAAAGATTATAGTGAATCCATCCTAGTTGTTCCGGATCCCTTTGATGACGGAGTTACGACAATAGCAATTGATTTTTCGGTTACCACTAACAAAATAAATGTAGATGACGGATTCAATCCTGCTATTGTGTCAGACAGAAATAGACCAAATCTCAACACATTACGCATCGAAAAACTCATAAACGGAGCATACACAACAAATTACAAAGAATACAAACAGTTTGATTTAAACATGACATATGTTGAGGCTGAAGATGAAAATAAAAATAAACAGCTAATTTATGCAAAATTATCTCCCGGCACATACAGATTGTCTCTTGAAGTGAATCCTTTAACTTTCACAGGATTCAGCGCAAGAGTATCGTCGACATTTTTAAAAGAAGTCATAAAAGAAGAAATACCCAATGAAGCAGGTTTACGCATAAAAGAAATAAAAAACATATCAGAAAGCGGAAAAGAAGAATATAAATATTATGATTACACAAGCCCGTTAACAGGCTACAGTTCTGCAATATTAATGACTCCTCCGGCACATTACAGGTATTTAGTATTCAGTCAGACAACTATCCATCCTTTACCTATATTTAGAACGACACCTGGCACTCCTGTAGGTTATATATATCTTATTGGAACCACAAACTCAAACATTCCGGTTAGTAATTCCGCACAAGGAAATCCTGTGGGTTACTCTTATGTAAAAGAATATACGGGAGCAAATAAGAATCTGGGTTACTCTTATTTTCAATTCCATAACCAGTCAGATGATTATAAAAATAGCGAGGATCTTCCCGACTACCCATCGAATACAAATCCTCTCAACGGTTACCCGATAATATTTGCAGTGTATAATTCAAGTAATCAAATTCAAGAGAGAAAATCATATAATTATACATTAAAAGAAGAAGAGAAAATTAAAGGTCTCAAAATATACAGGCCTTCAATATTTTCAGCACCGGGTGGTTTGTGGAAATTTTATGACAGGATTTCAAAACGATATGTAGTAGACACAGAAGTTGTCGAGAACTACATTAATGGCAGCTTAGCGCAAACCCAAACCATCAATTACGGCTATGCTAATACCTATTTTTTGAAAAATTCTGTAAAAACACAAGATAGTAAAGGGCAAGCTACAGAACAAACTACCAAATATCCATTCGATTATACAGATGCTATCAGCAAAGGTATGGTAACAAAAAACATGGTTGGAATCCCTATCGAAAACATATCATTAATTAATAACAGTGTAGTAGCTGCATCGAAAACACAGTTTAAAGACACCTTAAATACATATTTACCGACCAAAATGTACTCATTCAAGTCCTTATCTCCGATAGCATTAAGTTCATATTCAAATTACTATAAATTAGATCATATGTTCACTACATACAATGCCAAAGGGCGACTGCTCGAATCATATAATCCAGACAATACGCACACCTCTTACATCTGGGATGCAAATAATTTATATCCTATTGCCATTGTTCAGAATGAGAAATATGACACTGCCGTAAAGTCTTTCAGTGGATATAATACGACAGGAACAACAATCCCTAATGCGACCACCGAAGCTACGATAAGGAAGAATATACCTAATGCACTTATTAGTACCTATACTTATAAGCCCTTAGTGGGAGTAACAGCAACCACCGACCCTTCAGGTATTACAACATATTATAACTATGACGCATTTGGCAGATTAACAGAAACGTATATCATAGAAGGTGGCGTAAAAAAAGTAGTTCAGTCTTACAACTATAATTACAAGAATAAATAAGATATACAATTATGAAAAATATACTATTACTACTAGCCTTATTACTAATAACAGTTTTCATATACAGTCAAAACCAAACAATCAATGGTAACCTTCACGTAGCCTTAACCGATGGAGGAAACCTTCGTATAGGAAAAATAGGTGATTTTGGCAATCGGGAGGTTCCAATAGGAAGTGTTACCGCCCAATACAATCTCGATTTTAGTGGCTACCGTGATATAGCTGCCGATCAAATAGGAGCCCGTATAGCCGCCATAAGATTCAACTGTCATGTTGCAAACAAAGCCTATGTACAAAGTACAGCTTTGGCTTTCTTTACTAATCCTACAGGTACTAATTCAGGAACAACTGATCTAGTAGAACGCATGCGCATTTCTCCCGGAGGTAATGTCGGCATAGGAATATCTAATCCTACTTCCAGACTCGAGGTCAACGGTGTAATTCGCGCCAAAGAAGTAAAAATAGAAGCCGCCAACTGGCCCGACTATGTATTTCACAAAGAATACAACCTACCCGCACTATCCGAAGTAGAGAACCATATCAACGAA